>CANHZI010000208.1 GCA_947464955.1 Oxalobacteraceae bacterium | reverse complement strand
GAGCTCTGGTGCCGGTGACCTAGCTACGGCATCGACGAGCAACCTCGGCGGCACGATCGAACATTATTCCAGTGACCCCATGGCCAAACAGAGTTGGACGCTTGCGCAAACGCTAGGCAGCTACGGGGCAAGCCGTAGTTATGTACGTTATGACAGTGGAGAGCTGGGCGTCGATGATCAATCTGCGGCGTCTTCATCATTTTATTTATCGGCAGTGAGACAACGCGCACGTGCTTGGGATTTCAATGCGGTGCAAGGCGGCGAACAATTGAATGCGAAATGGGTCAAGTATTTCGCCAAGGCTAAGTTGACCGCTTATTACAATTTTTCTGACAAAGCCGAACCGAATGAAGACAGCATCGTGCGCAGTGCTCGTGAAAGTTTTGTTCCCTACACACGTCCTATGACTTACCCTGATTTCGGATTGGCATTGAGATATGTGGATGCACAAGGCCAGCCGCCAGCAGGCGATGGGAATAATTACAGAAACTATTTTGGGGTAGCTCAAAGGCGTGACCATCTTGCTTACCTCAAATTAGATCAAGAAATTGATCAGGATACGAGCTGGAGCAATCAGGTTTACGTGCACTTTGATCGCGGTTTAGGGGCGGTGGCCGGGCCTATCGGTGTGGCCGGTTTGCCGACCTTGTTTAAGGTCTATTTTCCGACACAGGACTTGAAGCTAAGTTTTGGTGGTTCTGGTTATGCTGTTCGCACGACGGAGTATCAAATTCAGCGTTCGGGCTTGATCTCACATTGGCAGCAAAGAAGTGGCGAACATCAATGGCAACTCGGGTTCTGGGCCGAACAGAATCGTTCTAGTGCTTATCGTCGTTGGTATGCATTGGACGTGAATCGGCCATTGAGCCCCTATGATGTGCCACGTGACCCTTTGATTACACAATACGGAAGTGAAATTGATAATCAAGTCGTACAAATTTCAGTACAAGATGAATGGCGCCCGCATCCTTCCTTTGCTTTGCAGGCAGGCTTTAAATCGAGCTTGCAATTTGCAGGCGGGACCTTTCCTGTTCAACCCAAATTGGGTGCTATCAGCGGTGGCTCAAGCGCACTACCGGAAGGCAATATCATCACCAGAAAGTGGTTCTTGCCACAATTGGGTTTGCTGTGGCGTTTGTCGAGCGAGGATCAAGCCTACCTAAACCTTCAGAGAAATTTACGGCAATTCGTCACCTACGGTGCGGTGGGGCCCTCGCCTTGGAGTCTCAGTAATCAAAGTGCTTTTGATCTATTCAAACGCAGCGCCCAACCAGAAACCGCAGACACTTTTGAAAGCGGTATTCGTAGCCGTCGTCAATATGATCCAAGGTCGACCTTCATTCCTGGCTTGAGCGCGATAGAGGCGCAGGCCGCAGTGTATTTCGTCAATTTTCATGATCGCTTATTGCAAATCAGTCCGACGCCGGTGATTTCGTCAATTGTGAATGGCAATCCGATTTTGGCGAATGTCGGTGCGGTCAACACGCGTGGTGCCGATCTAAGTTTGGGCATGCAGTTCGGACCACGTCTCTTTCTGTCGAATGCGCTTTCCTATAATCGATCGACCTATCAAGATGACTATTTCAATGGCGCTAACCGCGTAGCAAGTTCAGGCAAACAAGTACCGGGCAGCCCAACATGGTCGAACAAAACTAGTTTGAAACTGCGATGGACGGATCTCGAACTGCTGCTAAGCTCGGACTACGTTGGTAAGCGCTATGCCACTTATACAAATGATCTCTACGTGCCGGCCTATCATTTATTGGGCTTGGGACTTCGTTACCGTTTGCCCCTTCACGGGACTACCCAAGCTATTGATCTCCATTTTAATGTCAGTAATCTGAGTAATCGACAAGGGACGTCGACTGTCGTGGTCGGCGCGGCTAGTGGGACTTACAATACCTTCCCGATACCCCCCAGACAGTTTTTCTTGAGCCTGAGTAGTCGTTTCTGAATCGCCGATTCTAAACTTTGTGTGGTCGTAGTGTAAATAAATCCGAGTATTTGAACTTCGCAAGCAACTATTTTGAATCCATTTGCTTTTGTTTTCCGTATATTCAATTAAAGGGATAGGATTTGAAAATCCGTCACATAAGTTCAGGCACGATGTTGAAAGTGCTCGTGATTTTTTGACCCAGTCACGTGGCATGAATCAAAGTTTGTCCCAATTAAAAATAGAGTTTGTTCACTTCAGCTTGTTAAGATAGTGAGCCTAGTGACCGCGAATGCCTACGCGCGCAAGAAGCGCAGACAGCGAAAAAATGATAAGGAGCTTCTTTGGAAACCACCAGCAGAATTGATAATGGACAGCTGCATATATGGCTTAATGGCGTTGCCACTAAAGATGCGGCCGCTTTTAAGGCGCTGTACCAAGCATGTTCTCCAAAATTGTTTGGCTTTGCTTTACGTATCTTGAATAAACGTGAACTTGCTGAAGAAATTTTGCAAGAAAGTTTCGTCAATATTTGGAATAATGCCGCGAGCTATCAAAGTAGCTTAGCCGCACCGATGACTTGGATGATGACGATAGTCCGTAATCGTGCCGTCGATTTACTGCGTAAATTGGACCATGATGTGGAAATCGACGCCGATGAGTTTGATCCACAAATCGTATTAGCGATGGAAAGTGGCGACTTAAGTCCCTTGCAGCAAATGGAGCTCAGTCAAGATGCTGTCGCGCTGGCAGCATGTATGTCACGCTTAGAAGCCATGCAGAGACAAGCGATGGCGCTGGCTTTTTACCATGATCTATCGCATAGCGAAGTGGCAGCCCATATGACGATGCCAGTCGGCACAGTGAAAACATGGATACGCCGTGGACTTGATAAATTACGCAATTGCTTGGTGAAGGTGCCCGCACTATGAAAATCTCTGCACATCCTCAACTTCTACAAAAACTAGCCGCTGAATACGTGTTAGGTACTTTGCGTGGTGGCGCACGTCGCCGCTTTGATGGGCTATTGCAGCAAGACCCTAAGGTCTTGCAAGCAGTCCGAGAATGGCAAGCGCACTTGTTACCGATGGCGGAATTCGCCTCTTCGCAACCAGTGTCTGCCGAAGTATGGTTGGCAGTAGAGCGTCGATTAGGTCTACTTAAGAAGAATGATCGTTGGGAATATTGGCGCCAATTACGTCAGGACTTGAGTTTCTGGCGTGGCCTTGGTCTGGTTTCGACCACGGCTGCCTTAGTCTTAGTCTCCGTGCTCTTGAGCCAACGCGCTGACTTGAGTTTGCCGACTAGTCCAACATACGTGGCAACACTTGCAGATGAAAAAGCGAAAACACAAGTGCTGATCTCGGGTAATCGTGCTAAAGGTAAGATGACCGTGCGTATGGTACAGCCCCAAGCGATCGCTGCGAATCAAAGTTTGGAATTGTGGTCGATTGCCAAAGACGGCAAAATTCGCTCGCTCGGTTTGATCGCCGCCAATGGCGAGGTCGAGTTGGCGTTGCCAGACTTCTTGGTGCCTGAGGCGACCAATATTTTGGCTATTTCGCTGGAACCGAGAGGTGGCTCAGGTAACCCTGAAAAACCAAGCGGTCCTATCTTGTTCAAAGGTGTTTGGTTGCAGGTGTGATTGTTTCGGTGTGATTAAATTGACTAGGCAAGTTCGTGACGGCGAACTTGTCTTTTACTTCACTTTCTAAATTGATGGGCGTGGCTAGCACGCCATGTTGGTAGTCGTTTCTCCAAATGCTCGTGCGACCTTGGGACTGAGTCTTTTCCGAATTTTGCTAGTCTTCGCTTGTGTAATTGCTATCTCTTTTCAGTTCTTGAAAAATAAATCGCTTCTTTTTTCATTTGTTTGAATCCGATTTGCTGTGTTCTACGTAAAAGTCGTTGAGGGCTTCAAAAAGCCATCTTTTTTTGTTGCGGCGAGGTGCATCGAACTTGGCCGTGATCAGCCAGAAAACCGAATTAGGAGAATACGAATGAAGTTGACACAAATTTCACGCTGCATAGGCTTGGCCTTGGTCGGCGTCACGGCAACGCTGGCTTTGCCAGCCTTCGCCCAAGATAGCTTGAAACCTGACATGGGCAAGTTGTTAGCGACAGGTGGTGTAAGCCAGTTGGAGGGCGCAGGTGGCGGCGGTTTGACGCCTTGGGCCTTGATTACTGGTTACGGTACACGTGATAGCTATGGCGCCAACGCCCACTACACACAGGTCAAGACACAAGACTATCAATTGAAAACCTATGGTGCGGCGGTCGGAATAGCCGACTCCGTGGAATTTTCTATCGCTAAACAAGAATTTACTGGCAGTTTGGCCCCTTTGAATTTGCTCAATCTGCAGCAAGACATCTTCGGCGTGAAAGTACGCGTGGCCGGTGAAGCAGTCTACGATCAAACTGGCTGGATGCCGCAAATTGCAGTCGGCGCCATGTATAAGCGCGATAGTCGCATTGGTGGTTTAGGCGCACTCGGCGTGACCAATGTTAAGCAATTGGGAGCGAAAGATGATCAAGGTACCGATTACTATGCCTCGGCAACCAAGATTTATTTGGCACAGAGTTTATTAGTCAATGGCACAGTGCGTTTGACCAAGGCAAATCAAATGGGCTTGTTGGGCTTTGGTGGCGATCAAAAAGACAAATATCAAGCGCAGCTCGAAGGATCGATTGCCTACTTGCTTAACCGCCAGTGGGTGGTTGGTGCTGAATATCGTATGAAGCCACGTAATCTTGGTGTCGACAAAGAAAAAGATTATTACGATGCCTTCGTTGCTTACTTCCCAACTAAGAATGTTTCTATCACCGCTGCCTATGCGACGCTTGGTGATATCACGATCTTTAATCCGAAAAATCAGCGTGGTTGGTACTTGTCTTTACAGACTGGCTTCTAAGCCTCTTTAGTACCCCATTTTTGATCCCTTAAAAAATTTGTTGTAGAAAGAAATTACTATGAAACTCCTAAAAAAGAATGTATCTGCGCTTAGCTTCATGCTCATCTGTGGCGCTATGTCATGCACCAGCAGCGCCTTTGCTGCCGACACAAAAGATGCCTTGTTTGTCGAACTCGGTGGTAAAGCTGGCCTGACTAAGATCGTTGACGACTTCATGCCTTTGGTGATGGCCGATACCCGTATCAATCGTTTCTTTGAAAAGACCGACCAGGTCAAATTGAAGGCGATGTTAGTCGATCAATTTTGCGAACTCGCTGGCGGACCTTGCAAATACAATGGTCGCGATATGTATGAAGCGCATGACGGCATGGGCGTACGTAATGCTCATTTCAATGCCTTAGCTGAAGACTTGCAATTGGCGATGGAAAAAAACAATGTCCCTAGTTCGGTCGCGAATCAATTGGTCGCTAAATTAGCGCCTATGCAAAGACCAATTACGAGTCATTAAAATAAGCCCTTGCAATCAGTAGAGTTTGAGAAGTTGAACCTTGTGGATCAGCTGCACCACATTGTTCACTTCTAGCTTGCGCATTAAGTTTTCGCGATGCTTGTCGACGGTTTTCGCCGACAGGCTCAGCTGCTCGGCGATTTCACTGGTGGCTAGGCCTTGATAAATTAAGGCCAAAATTTGGAGTTCTCTCGGCGTTAAATCCGTATCCGCCGCTGCAATTTGTTCCTCGACTTCCTCGCTCAGTAAGGTATTCTGATGGCGTCCTGTCAGTACTTGCTGCAGACAATTCAATAGTGCTTCGGCTGAGCCTTCTTTTTGTAATACTGCATCGGCTTTGGCATCGCGTAGCTGTTTGAAAATGACGCCAGAGTTCGCCCCCGTGAGCGCAATGATTTTCAATTCTGGATAGCGTTGTTTGCAATAGGTGAGTACCGCGCTCGATTCTCCGCCAGGCATATGGTAATCAAGAATCAAGAGGTCGACTTCTTGTGTTTGTAGCGTTGGCAAAACTTGGTCAAGGCCCGCCACTTCTGCAACAACTTGATAATTCGCTTGGCTTTGCAAAAGCAACTTCAAACCTTGCCGAAAAATGGCATGGTCATCAGCGATGGCAATACGAACAACGGTGTGAGACACGAAATTTTCCTGTGCAGGTGAATGTTAGAATAGACGGGTCGATTATAAATCCTAAACTAGCCCAAGCTTGTTCTTGCCATTACCGTCTATGCGGATACTGTTGCTATTCATCTTGCTTTTTTATCACGCGCTTGTTCACGCTCAGGGAACGAGTGTCGCGTGTGGTTTGCTAGGGGATCAAACTAAAGCGTCTTTGTATACTTGCACAGAAAATGTAAGCGCGAGCGAGGCATCGCAATTGCCTTTACGTTCTTCTCATGCGGCGAACGAAGGTCAGTGGGTAAAGGTGAAGCTCACTGCCAATAGTAAGAAGTCTTTGATTGATATCGGTATCCCTGATGCCTATTGGATCGAGGTATTTAGTGTTCGTGGGCATCAGGCGCAGCGTCTCTTGCAGCTTAATGAGAGATCGGTGTTTAGCGATAGACCCATACTTCACCGCCGTTTGATGGTGCCGCTCGAACCGCAAGCGCAAGCATCTGAGCTTGTTGTGCACTTTCAAACGCACGGCAACACACCTTTGCAGATGCAGATGTACGATGAAAAGGCTTTTCTGGAGCACGATGCCTTATCGCATTTGCTGAATGG
>CANHZI010000207.1 GCA_947464955.1 Oxalobacteraceae bacterium | reverse complement strand
TGAAAATCAGAAGACGCATTGACCCAAGTTCATATGGACATGGCAGCCTCATTACAAGCTGCCACTGAAACCGTGGTCTTAAAGTTAGCCGAAGCTATCGCGCAAGAAACGGGCATGAAGAATCTCTGCCTTGCTGGCGGCGTCGCCCTAAATTGCGTCGCCAATGGCAAACTTTTCAAGCAAGGCGCATTTGAAAAAATTTGGGTACAACCTGCAGCAGGCGACGCAGGTGGTGCATTGGGTGCGGCATTGGCGGCTTACCATGGCTACTTAGATCTACCGCGGGAAACCTGCACCAGTTACGACCGTATGCAAGGCAGTTATCTCGGCCCACAATTTGAACAGAGTGAAATTGAAAGACGCCTCACGGCAGTGGGCGCCAAGTTTGAAGTCTTAAGCGATGAAGCGCTGATCGAAGCTTGCGCTAGCGATTTAGATCGAGGCCAAGCACTTGGTTGGTTCCAAGGGCGTATGGAATTTGGGCCACGTGCCCTCGGTGGGCGTTCTATTTTAGGTGATGCGCGCTCGGCTTCGATGCAAAGCACCTTAAATCTGAAAGTGAAATTTCGCGAATCTTTCCGTCCATTTGCGCCAGCAGTGTTGAGGGAAGATGTGCAAAACTGGTTCGACTATGATGCTGATAGCCCATACATGTTGATGGTCGCTGAAGTACATTCCAGCAAACGCATCGCGGTACCAGAAGCCGAAAAAGCTTTGTTCGGTATTGAAAAACTGAAGGTCGCGAGATCAGAAATTCCCGCAGTGACGCATGTCGACTATTCAGCCCGCATACAAACGGTAACAGTCGATACCAATCCAAAATATCATCAACTGTTAAGCCAATTCAAAGCGAAAACCGGCTGTCCAGTCTTGGTCAACACCAGCTTCAACGTTCGTGGCGAACCCATCGTCAATACACCCGAAGAAGCCTTCAAATGCTTCATGGGCACCGACATCGAACGCCTGGCGATAGGCAACTGCTACCTTCGCAAAGAGCAGCAAGATCCTGCACTCAAGATCAGTTATGAAAATGCTTTCGAGCTCGACTAAAAAAATCACATCATGAAGTTGATTAAAAACTTGTTTCTGTCTTTGGTGACGATTGTCATCGTTCTTGCTATCGCCGAGTTTGGCTTGCATCTGGCAAACTTCCCCGCCTCACCTCAAGCAGGTTGGAAGTGGGATCAAAGCCCGTACCGCGGGGTCATGAATCAAGACGATAAACAAACTAATCAACTTGGATTACGCGGACAAAAAATTGAATACAGCGACAAGGACTTTGTCGTTCTATTGGTGGGCGACTCGCAAACTGAGGCAGGTACACAAACTGCAGATCAAATTCCAGAAATCAAACTACAACAAGCCTTGCGAGACGAATTAGCCACGCAAAACGTCAAAGTGTTTTCGATTGCCTCAGCTGGCTGGGGACAAGACCAACAGCTGGTATGGCTAAAAAAATACTTTGAGCAATTTCGCGCCGATGCTGTCGTGGTATGGACCACACCGGTGAATGATTACTGGGAAAATACTTTTATCGATCGTAGTGTGACCACCGAAGCAGGCAAGCTCAAACCAACTTTCGCGTTTGATGGTGAAAAACTCAAAACCATGATGCCTGCACCGCGCGAAATCAAGCTCAGAAATTTATTAGCGCTTGCTTTAGGCCAAAAGGTCAACGATAAGAAACCGTCGATTGAACAAGTGTATTTGAATCGTTGGTTACGTGGTCTACCATCAAACCAACGTGAGGCAACGACAGCCGCGAGCTGCCCAACGGCTAGCGTCAAAGAACAAGAAGTAATCGAAGCCTACCGCCAAGGAAGCCGCGCTTATACTTTATTGACGGAAGAAGATGTAGAAAACAGCCGCAGTCATTTTTCTCCCTTCCTAAAAAACCATTCTCCGCGAGACGACTATTCGATCGGCATCACTCATCGTTTATTTGAAGAGTTGGCGACTATTAGTCAGCAAAATAAGGCGTCCTTCAATATCTTGCACACGTATAGAAATGACTTAGATGCGGCCTTCCGCGAAATCAAATGCGTCAAGAACACGAAGACCAATACTTACTTTGAATATGATGGTTCAGATTGGCTACGCTACCTGAAGTCTTCGCCTTTATCTACTTATCTCATCGCACTCGACATCCGCAGCGAGCAAGCGCTCAACGTGAGCCCAGGCGACTGGCACTTTGGCGAGGCTGGGAATTCCTTGGCCATGCAAGAATTAGCGAAGGTTTTAGTGAAAAATAAAAAGCACTAAACTCAAGCCCATCAAAAAGGACTGCTATCGCAGTAATGCCACTTTTAGCGCATAAGTTCAAAGACTGTCGTTCCCGCGCAGGCGGGAATCTAGTGGCGTCAATGCCTAAAGGCGGTAACGAAAATACCCATTACCGCACTGACACTCATGGAAAAATGTGATCGCTTAAATGTGCTGCCTTTTCCACCATTCGCCTTGTATTACACGATGGGCAAACGCCTTCCTTTGCGGGAAAATGGAGCCGAAAGGCCATGCTCACAATCGTCTCAACGCGCCCCGCAAAGCCATGGGCGCAAATACCGCTCTCGAGGTATTTGCGGAACGCTGCTTCGACGTAAGACGCTGACGTGTGGCAATCGACTTGTCCGTTAAATTGTCCGATGCTCGCCAGTTCTAACGAAGCCTCAACATGGGCTGCGATGGTTTGGTAGCGTTTGAACTTGGGTGTGACTTTATCGTGCATTGCACTGCCGTCCTTGCGAGGCACTTACCGTTCTTCGCTTCGTGGCTAGAGTGAATAAAAGTGACTGACATTCCAGTGCTATCCAAATTGAGATTATCGGATGACTAATGCATATGCCATCAGTACTTGTTAGTTTAACTTATGGCGCCGCGGGTACAGTTTAGGCTTGTCCAGGATGCTGTCATAGCGATAACCAAGGGGCTACCTGCTGTTTTGACAGAAGGCATGCAAGCAAGGTAAGCATGGGGACAGCGTAAGGCCGCAGAATTGCAAAAAGAATTGAGCACGATAAAAAAATCGCAGTCGCATTTGGTGGGGAGGACGAGGTGCGATTGAACGTGGAGTGCTTTTCAACTATCGCCTTTCTGATAGCCAGCAACTCAGATTTCAGCACCTACTACAGCAACCGATTTTTGAACAATCGCGTGTATGCCGCTGGTGAAGGGGCATCGTCGTCACCGACAATCAAGGCACTGGCTGGAAGAGCCTGATGCCCAATGCCAACCATCAATTTTACTTCGATGTCATGATGGGTATGGCGCGTCATAATCGGCTCTATAACGACGGCTAAAAAAACTTCAACGAACACATGCGCTCATTCAGCAATGGCCGGACGACTCTGAACAAAGTTGGCAGAGCTTTCAATACAAAGGTGGCGCAGACCATCATGGCAAGGTAAACAGTATGTTGATGGTGAAGCGCAAAAACCAAACCTATTTGTACCTTGGCCTGTAGAAAGGTGGGGTGATGGAGGCTAAAGTGTAATAGCGTTCTGAATAGGTAGCGCATCTGAAAAGCCCTAGATCTGCTCGTTTTTTTTCATGCAAACTCAAGAAAAACGTCTTGTCTAAGATCTAACAAACATAGGATAATGGCCGCTCATTTTTTTCCATAGAAAATCGGCATGTCTAGATTCAAACGAACCCTGTTAAACCTAGCCTTGAGCTCCGTCCTCGTGACATCCTTTGGACAAACAGTTTGGGCACAAGAACAAAGCAAATCAAACCAAGAACAAATCAACGCGCTGTATCAACAATCGAATACCGCATTGCAAGAAAAAAGATACGCTGAAGCCGCAGAAAATTTTTCCCGCGTTTTTTCTTTGAACGCGACAATCAACGATGCTGCTTATAACGCAGCATGCGCCTACGCTCTTCTGGGTAAACCTGACCAAGCCTTCACTTGGCTGGAAAAAGCAATGCAAGCGGGCTATCTCGACGTCGCCCACACCAAACAAGACAGCGATTTGAACAGCTTGCACAGCGATTCGCGCTGGGCTGCGCTCATCGCCAAAATGAGCGAGAAGAACAAGTATCAAGCGCGTTTGTGGAATTCCGAAGTTTGGGCAACGCCCTATCAAACCCAGCTCAGCGAAGCCCAACGTTTGGCAGGATTATCCAAATTCTGGTCCGAGGTGAAATACAATTTCGTGTACACCAAAACCCTGCGCGATCTCGACTGGGATGCAGTGTATTTGCGTTACATCCCCAAAGTCAAAGCGGCCAAAACGACGGCGGAGTTCTATCGTATTTTGATGGAAATGTGTGCACTCCTACAAGATGGTCACACCAATGTCTACCCGCCCGAAGCACTCTTCGACCAATTCTTTTCGCGCCTTAATATCAGTACAGAACTCATCGAGGATCGCGTCATCATCAGCCAAGTTCACGACGCCAAATTAAAGCAACAAGGTGTGATGAGCGGCATGGAAGTGACCCATGTGAATCAGATCCCCGTACAGCGCTACATGGAAAGGGCGCAGGGTTCGGTGATCAGCGCATCCACACCTCAAGATAGAAACTTAAGGCTGTATGGCTATCAATTTTTGATGGGCAAGATCAATGAAAAACTTCACCTCACGCTGCGCGATGCCACAGGTCAAACTCATCAAGCGAGTAGCACGCGTATCAGTTTCACCCAGCTCCATGGCAGCGGCGAAGGTGCGTTTAGCTGGCGCATGTTGCGAGGGAATATCGCCTATGTCGCCCTCAACGGCTTTGACGACGATACAGCGGCCCAAGAATATCTCAAAGCCTTTCCCGAAATTAGCAAAGCCAAGGCAATTATTTTTGACGTCCGCCGCAATGGTGGTGGTAACGGCGATGTGGGATTCCGTATTCTCCAAACCTTGAGCGCAAGCCCCTTCGCGACCAGCCTTGCCTCCACCCGCGACTACCGCCCCGCCGAACGCGCTTGGGGCAGGCCAGAACGCTTGCATGAGTTCAAAGCTGAGTTGGAGCAGCCAGATACGCAGCACCAATTTACGGGGAAAGTCATCGTACTCACCTCGCCTAAAACCTTCTCCGCCGCTGAGGATTTTGCGGTCGCCTTCGATAGTATGAAACGCGGGATCTTGATGGGAGAAACGACAGGTGGCAGCACTGGCCAACCGCTCATGATCTCACTTCCTGGTGGCGGCATGGCTCGCATCTGCAGCAAGCAAGACACCTACCCCGATGGTAAGGCCTTCGTTGGCGTCGGTGTGCGGCCACACCTAGTGGTATCCCCCACCATCGCAGACTTCCGCGCCAATCGCGATACCGTTTTGGAAGCGGCCATCGCCGAAATCAACAAGTAGCCCCCACGACATCCTTCGTTCCCGCACCAACACTCATATGGTGTGGGAACCTTTTTCCCAGCCATATATTAAAGCCCGGTACCAGCGCCCAAAGGCGGGTAGTTTGGCACCACTCCCTCTTCTATTATCGATTTCTCCTCCGTCACCGAAGCAGGCGAACGTTACGAAGACTACACACACGATTTCCGCAAAAAAATTAACGGTGGATCAAACACAAAAAATCCTCATCAATGACTTGCAGAACAAGTACGAGATGTTGGCGCGCACTCACATGGTCAATTTTGGATGCGCGTCAACACGTAGCCATTTCTCTGCTTTCCTCAAAAATCACTCACCACGCGACGATTATTCGATCGGGATTACTCATCGTTTACTTGAAGAACTGGCGACAGTAAGCAAGAAAACAAAGCGTCTTTCCATATTTTGCATACCTATAGAAATGACTTAGATGCCGCCCTCAAGGAAATCAAGTGCGTCAAAAATACGAAGACAGAAACTTACTTCGCATAGGATGGTTCAGATTGGCTACGCTATCTCAAGTCTTCGCCTTTGTCTCAATACCTCATCACCCTCGACCTTCGCAGTGAACAAGCACTCAACCTGAGCCCGGGCGACTGGCACTTTGGCGAGGCTGGGAATTCCTTGGCTATGCAAGAATTAGCGAAGGTCATAGTGAAAAATAAAAAACACTAAACTCAAGCCCGTCGAAAAGGGTCTGCTATCGCAGTGATGCTATTTTTTAGCGCATAAGTTCAAAGACTGTCGTTCCCGCGCAGGCGGGAATCTAGTGGCCTAAATGCCTAAAGACACTGGATCCCTGCCTTCGCAGGGATGACGTGACGAAATGTTGAGCTTAACTGAACGGCATTACTGCAATGGCAGTCCTTTTTTTTTGCGAACATAAAATGGCTTCACGCAGATACTGCTGCCTTAATTTGCTGCAGTGACATCGGGTCTTCGATCGTCGTTAAATCACCGGCATCTCTACCCTCACATACTGCTTGAATCGAACGACGCAATAACTTACCTGATCGTGTCTTCGGCAGCATAGCCACAAAATATACACGCGATGGTCGCGCCACTGCACCGAGTTGCTGATCAACGACGGCCATGACTTCAGCTTCTAAAGTTTTTGCCAGCTCAGGTGTCGCCGCACGTTCGGGATTCTTGATGATGGCAAAAGCCACAGCGACCTGGCCTTTCAACTTATCTTCCACGCCTACCACAGCGACTTCAGAAATTTGTGGATGGCTAGAAATACTTTCTTCAATTTCACGCGTACCTAAACGATGACCAGCGACATTGATAACATCATCGGTACGGCCCAAGATAAAGTAGT
>CANHZI010000206.1 GCA_947464955.1 Oxalobacteraceae bacterium | reverse complement strand
GATGGTGATGGGCTTTCGACTAATTCTTTCCTCTTTTTTTGGGTGCCAACGATGTCTAAACCGCTATTAATCGCAAAGAGCGTCAATAACAAGCAAGTCCTTGATTGGCATCTGTTATCCGATTGGGCAAATCGCCATGGTTGCATTACTGGGGCAACGGGCACCGGTAAGTCAGTCACTTTGCAAGTCTTGGCGCAAAATTTCTCCGATATTGGCGTGCCCGTGTTCATGGCCGACGTTAAAGGTGACTTGTCTGGGATGGCAAAAGCGGGGCAAATGACGAGCAAACTGCAACAACGGTGTGAGCAGCTCGGCATTGATCAGGTGAAGTGGCGCGGCTGTCCCGTCACTTTTTGGGATGTGTTTGGCAAACAGGGGCATCCAGTGCGCGCCACGATTTCTGATCTCGGTCCGGTATTGCTCGGCCGTATGTTGAACTTGAACGAAACCCAAGAAGGTGTGTTGCAGCTGGCATTTAAGATTGCCGACGATAATGGTTTGCTACTGCTCGATATCAAAGATTTGCGTGCCATGTTGCAGCATTTGGGTGATAACGCTTCCGAGTTTCAAACCGAGTACGGCAATATTTCCGCGGCAAGTATCGGTGCAATTCAGCGCGCGTTACTGGCGGTGGCAGAGCAGGGCGCTGATGAATTCTTTGGCGAACCTATGCTTAACCTCGATGACATGATGCAAACCGATACCGATGGTCGTGGTTTCGTCAACATCTTAGCTGCCGACCATTTATTGCAATCACCGCGTTTGTATTCCACCTTCTTGTTGTGGATGCTGTCTGAGTTGTATGAAAACTTGCCCGAAGTGGGCGATGTTGAACAACCCAAGATGGTGTTCTTCTTCGACGAAGCGCATTTGCTGTTTGATGAGGCACCGAAGGTTTTGCTGCAAAAGATCGAGCAAGTCGTTCGCCTGATTCGCTCCAAAGGTGTGGGTGTGTATTTCGTGACACAAAACCCTTTAGATATTCCAGATACAGTTTTAGGCCAACTCGGCAATCGCGTGCAACATGCACTGCGCGCTTATACGCCGCGTGACCAAAAAGCGGTGCAAGCGGCGGCGGAAACTTTCCGCCCCAATCCTGAGTTAGATACCGCTGCCGTCATTGGTGAGCTCGGTGTGGGTGAGGCTTTGATTTCCTTCCTTGACGATAAAGGTCGCCCCAACATGGTACAGCGGGCGTTTATCGTGCCACCAAGTTCACAGATTGGTGCCATTGATGCGCAAGAGCGCGCGGAGGTAATGAAGACCTCGATCGTGGCAGGCGTCTACGAAAAAGCAGTCGATCGTGAATCCGCCTATGAAAAACTCAAAGGGCGCGTTGCACCAGCGGCGACTTCAAATCCTGCGCCAGCGGACGACGGCCAAGCGTGGGGCAATAGCGCGCATCCCAATGCAAACTCGCGCCAATCCTCTTCACAACAGTCGAACCAAGGCCAAGGTCAACAGCAAGCGCCAGCGCAATCGGGTGGCGGCATAGGTGATGCGATCGGTGGTATGTTTGGTAATTTGTTTGGCGGATCGGGTGTTCGTCGTCGTGATAATGTTGCCGAGACCTTAGTTAAATCCGCGGTACGTACCATCGGTTCGCAAGTCGGGCGCGAGATTATTCGCGGCGTCTTGGGCTCGATTATGAAAAAACGCTAAAAAGATAGAAGGAGGCATGATCAGATGAAGCGAACTCTTCTGCGTTTGGCTCAGTTGATGAGCTTGGCTTTGGTCATCAATATTAGTACGCTTGTACATGCGCAGGCGCAAGTCACGACAAAAGCATTGACCATAGGTGAAAGCCTGCAAATGCCGTCGAAACATTTAGCCGAAACGCGGCGCATCAATGTCCTTCTGCCCGACGCATACGCACATGATCCGCAAACTTCGTATCCCGTGATCTTCATGTTAGATGGTGGTGTTGCCGAAGATTTTCTTCATATTGCGGGCTTGACACAGGTCTCGATCGCGAATGGCACCATGCGTCCTTTCATTTTGGTGGGCATTGAAAACACCGTACGGCGCCGAGATTTGACCAGCCCTAGTGCGAATGCGCTCGATCAGCGTGATATTCCCAACGCCGGCGGCTCGGCGATATTTCGGCGCTTCTTAGTCGAAGAATTGATTCCCGAAATTAGTCAACGCTATCGGGTTACGCAAGAACGTGTTTTGGTAGGCGAGTCATTGGCAGGCTTATTTACCTTAGAGACTTTATTGAAAACACCCGATGCCTTTCAAACTTACATCGCAATAGATCCTAGCCTTTGGTGGAATGATGAGAAGCTAACAGCAGACTTTGCTGCGCAATTGAATGCGCAAGCAAGCCTGGCCAAGAAGCTCTATTTTGCGAGTAGCGGTCAAGCAGGCATGGAAAAAGTGATTCAGCATTTTGCTGACCTGCTGGAGCAAACAAAACCGCTCGGTCTGCAATGGACCTATGAAAAATATCGCGAGGAAACGCATGCGACGATTTATCACCCTGCGGCATTGAAGGCCTTCCGTCGTTTGCTAGCGCCACCGCAAGTGAAGAAATAAGACTTGGGTTGCTTACCTTAATTATTTTTATTGGCAGTATTAGGGATGGGTGTTCGTGCGTACCCAAGCCATAGGAATGTCCGCCTCGAAGTTGCCATCGGGGCGTCGAATTCTGCCTTTCATCGCGCCTTCAATCTCAAAGCCCAAGCTCTGATAAAAGCGTATCGCCTTTTGGTTTGACTCGCGGGCGATCAGCTCGACGCGGAGGATATGCGCTTGTTGTTCCTTTACGGTGCTCAAGAGTTCAGTGAAAATTGCACGCCCAACACCGCTGCCCTGAAACTCGGGGTGAACCGCAATTGTGAGGTCGGACAAGACATGCGCGAAGACTTTCGGAAATGGCGGATAAGCGTGGATCTCGGCAATGATTTGAGTGTCTTGTACAGCGACTAAGCAGACACCTTTGTGTATGCCGGAGCTGAGGTTGTGGTGAATATACTCTTCGCTAATCTCACTTTCTACACGTGCCAGTCCACCTTCGATGCGAGCGACCGCTAGATAAAGTTGTCGGATGCCTTGTGCGTCTTCAAGTTGTGCAGGACGAATTTGAAACCTTGGTGTTGTCGCCATAAGTAGCCATGATCGATGAAGTGTGAAGATTTGAGCATAAATAGTTTCTGTCGCGATCACAAGATGTGAGCTGAACTTCAGCTCAGTTTCAGCGAAGATGTGCGAAAAATGCTATAAAGTGGTTCTGCTTCGTTCACTCCCTCATCGTAGCAGACAGCTACATTTCTCTATCTCCTATTTTTAGCATCGGAAGCATACGTGGACGCTAACGCAGCAGCGCAATCGCATCATCGTCAGCATCGTAACCATTGGTTTGGACTTGGGCTAGCGATTGCCGGCGCTATCTTATTTTCGACGAAGGCGATTGTCGCCAAACTGATTTATCGCTATCCGGTTGATGCGGTGACGCTGATTGCGTTCCGAATGATGTTTTCGCTACCGATTTTTGCGGCCATCGCGTGGTGGCAGTCTCGTAAAAATACGCCACTTTCGTCTAGCGACCGCTGGCGAATTTTGTTCTTGGGATTGGTCGGCTATTACTTATCGAGCTTCCTCGATTTCTTGGGCTTGCAATACATCTCTGCAGGTTTGGAACGCTTGATTCTGTTCCTGACGCCATCCTTTGTGTTGTTTATTCACGCCGTTTGGTTTAAGCGCCCGATCCGAAAGGCACAATGGATTTCTTTGCTCATTGCTTATATCGGTATCGTGCTGGTATTTATACATGACTTGAGTTTCAACGGCCAGCAAGTGGTGTTGGGCGCTGGGCTGGTATTAGGTTCGGCGATGGCCTATGCCACCTACCTGATTCAGTCGGGCGAAATGGTGGCGCGCTTGGGTTCCTTGCGTCTGGTGTCTTACGCCATGTGTATTTCTAGCATCGCTTGTATTGGGCAATTTCTGGTTTTACGCCCCATCGAAACCTTGCAGCAACCCTTGCCTGTATTGGGTCTGTCGGTGATTAATGCGATATTCTGCACGGTCTTCCCGGTGTTTCTTACGATGTTTGCGGTAAAACGCGTAGGCGCTGCTGTGGCTTCCCAAGCGGGCATGATAGGCCCTGTCTCGACTTTGGCGCTGGGGGTGATTTTTTTGCAGGAGCAGGTGAGCAGCTGGCAGTTATCTGGCGCCGGACTCGTGATTGTTGGGATGTACTTGTTGGGGCGTCGCGGCACACCCTAGATCGACCCTAGCAATACAGGTACTTGCTAAGTGGTATGCAATTTAACCAAAGTGCTTCATATTGGTATCAATTGTAGTGGTATGAATTAATTCAAATAAATTCATTTTGCACAAGTTTTGTCGCATCAAGGCATGAAACTTGTTTCTAGTTGCCTAGAACTGTGCCCATAGCAGTGAAAAGCACTTATACTCAATCCTTTATGTCATAAGTTGCATCTTTGCAAGTCTCTCGTATGTTTTTTAGATTTGTGAGTAGCGATTGCAAGGATGTCGATGATTGAACTCGCGGTCTTAAATGGGCGAGTCCTCAGCAAAAGATTCAGAAAGATAAAAGTAATGGCGAATAAGCACAAAGTTGATCTGGCAAGTGACGCGAATAAATCGAGTGAAGTTAAGAATCCCAAAGACAGCCCGCAATTTGGTCGATTGCTCTTGGTTTTAGTATCTGCAGTCGCTTTAATCGTCGTGATTACTTTCGCTACAGAAGCGTACTACACCCCTTAAGGGTTGATCATCATGGATACCATCCCACTCCAAGCAAACGAGTCGCATACACGTAAAAAGAATGCGCCGACAGTTGATGCCGCTAGCAAGAAGGCCGCTTCTTCAAATGCCGCGCGTCTATTGTTATTGCAAACCATGGTTCCGGTTGCGTCAAACTTGGCTTCATCGCAACTCGATGCGTTTGCCAATCGTTTAGCAGACGAATTGTTTCGCCTATCAGACCAAGCTGTACGCCCGGAAGATGCAAAAATTAGTCTCGACGCCCACCTATTACTTAAGCGTAATAATGTTGCGTTTTACCGCTTGGTGGCGGGGCAAATTAATGCTGCCTTGAGCAAGGAAGTGAGCATCTTCAATACCAAAAAGCGCGCTAAGAAAGAGGATCTGTATCTCGATAATACGGCACAAACCTATGAGCAGATGGAAGAAAGAATCCTGCTGCGCCACGCGAGTCAGTCGCTCGAAGTCATTAGTGCAGAACCATTGGTGATGCTGAATACTTTGATTGGTCGCATTTTGAATCGTATGCCAATTGATGTTTCACAGAATCCGTTCCGACCTGAACTTTTCGTGCAATCAGTCTATCAAGCGTGGAAAGAGTTAGACCCGCAAACCGAGTCACATTTGGTCGTGTTGAGATTGCTGCAGCCCCATATTTTTATCCAACTGACTCCTATTTTAGAAGAGATTAATCAGGAGCTGATGGCTAAAGGCATACGCCCTGATGGTGATGATGCGATGGATGGCACTCACGGATTGCAGTCTTATCTGCCGGCGACATCGATTTCTCAGAATCCGATGCTGCAAGAAAAATTAAAGAAAATTTTTTCTGGCGATATTGAGTTGGTGCCAATTTCCCTTGATGAGGCGCCTGCTTCCTTTTTAGATATTAATGATGAACGTGCAGTCTTGGATGAAACCATAGAAGCACAGCAGGCGCGTGAGGCGATTGATAAAGAAACTATTGATCGCCTATTCTTTGATGATCTGGTCGAGATGCAGAAGACCATCGCGCAGCCTGAAGCTGATGAAGTTCCTTTTGAAACAAATTTACGCAAGTTATTAAAGACGCGTTCTGCTGTGCGCTTGGGCGCTGTCGAGCGTAATTCAATCGAACTTTTGGCGCGTATTTTTGATTACATCTTTGCCGATCAGACTTTGCGGGATGATATCAAGCGATTGATCGCCCAGCTGCAAATACCGATTTTACGTGTCGCTTTAACTGATATCGATTTCTTTTTGCGTGAGTCCCATCCAGCTCGTACCTTAATGGATATCTTGGGTAGTTCTGGCTTGGTGTTAGAGGCAGAGCAAGATCCATTATTGGAGAAGATTGGCGATGTGATCGAACGTGTGCAATCGGAGTTTGATCAACAGATAGACCTATTCTCAGATGTAGTCTCCGATCTTGAGAACTTCTTGAAAGAAGAGGAACAACGAGCGCAGGAAGCGATTAGTCAACCGGTGCAGACAGCGCTAAGCGAAGAAAAAATGCGAGTGGCGCGTGAGTTCGCTGAACATGACGTGGCGATTCGCGTTGAGACTGGTGAGGTTGCCGGCTTCCTTGAAAATTTCTTGCATGAACAATGGATACGTATTTTGACCATTGCGCATAGTGTCAAAGACGAAAAGCCACACGCTTTGGAAAATGCGCTTAAAACGATGGATGATTTGATCTGGAGTTTGAAGCCAAAGAACAGCGCTGAAGAACGCAAGGAATTGATCGCTAAATTGCCAGCGATGCTGACCTTGCTTAATGCGTGGTTGAATGCGATTCGTTGGGATGAGCCAGAACGCGTCTTGTTTTTCTCAAAATTGGCTGAGCGTCACGCCGCAATGGCGCGTGCTCCATTGGAATTGTCACCGCGTCGACAGCTCGAAATTGCGGTGAATATTGCCCAAAGAGCGAGCAACCGCCGTTTGGATCGATTCGTTCACG
>CANHZI010000205.1 GCA_947464955.1 Oxalobacteraceae bacterium | reverse complement strand
TGACGCTAAGATGTCTACGACTAAAGAACCACGCGTTGCTTTTCCTGACATCAACTGATCGGTCCAATACGAAAGTCCCTCGCGATCTGCGCCATAGGAACGTCCCAAGACGTTTCTGTAGATCAGATTAATAAAGTCAGTTTCTGACATCGTGGCCGTAAAGCCTGTGACTTTAGAGAACGCAACGCCGGCATTATAGAAAGACTCGGCGATCTGTAATATCGAGGTTCCGTTGTTCATTTGCTTTGCCCAATACTCCATACCATCGGCATCAGGGATACGATTAAAAAAAGCGACATACAACTCTTCAAGCTTGTGGAGATTCACAATACTGGACTTCGCAGTTTCTGCTTGCACCGTAAGATTGACCTTAAAATCGTCAAAACTAAGACGTTCAATATTCATCAAACTATCAGATTTTGCGGTTCCATTTTTTACTTGGTAACCTCCCGTCTGCTTACTTACTGTGAAATTCTTTAGGCTACCACTGTATGCCATCTGATCAACTCCAGCACCACCATCAAGCTGGTCATTACCTGTGGTGGAGAGCAAAAGATCATCACCTGCGGATGCATTAATCGTATCATTTGCGGCAGAACCAATGATGGTATCGTTACCCATTGTGCCATCAGGTGAGGTTGTTGGCGTCTGCGACGCATCGTTCACGCGAACTACTGCTGATTTCGAAACAACACCAAATCGAGGGTCAGTGATGGTCAACGTTAGTGATTCAGCTCCCTCGGTTAATAAATCAGAGTTGAGCGTCACGGCAAACTCTGTCAACGAGTGGATCAAATTTATCTTTCCACTGATAGCTCCAAGCTTCAAATCTGAAGCCGCAACTCCTGGCCCTGTGATGAGTCCAGCTTTCAAATCTGAAGCAGTAATTCCTTGCCCAGTGATTGTGTATTCGACCGGGTTACCAATCCAGTAATTTTTGGCATCGATCGTAAATGTGACTGTCTCACCTTCACTCATATCGATCGTGTTTGAAGTGATCACATAACTGGGGATTGGTGCAAAGCTATCGATGATCGGGACCCCGCTTGAAAATGCCAAATTTCTACCGGTCAGATCATAAATCATGAGACTCAATGTCTCCACTTTCTCTGGTAAGGTATCCGCCGCTGTGGTGAATGAGAAAGGTGTATCTTGACCCAACACGGTAAATTGACCACTCAATTTTTGATTAACTAGGTCTGCCTCTTCAACACCCCAAATCTCGTACCTGAGAACCGTCCCAACTGGTACGTTAAACGTATTCAAATTGAGATGTATCGTCTCGCCTTCCTTAACGGTAGATTCACTCGCAATAACTTTGTATGTCGGTTCAGCAGTCGAAGTATCGCGAATCGTCACAAAGGGCGAGGCAGCAAGTTCTGCGCCTGATTGCGATAACAAAGTCAAACTAAAGTATTTGGCGCCTTCTGTGAGATTGTCGGCAAGGATATTGACATTCACTGTAACTGGACTACCGTTGAGCGTCACGGTGCCCTCCATTTGGGATGCTGGGGCGTCATTAGCAGACAACCCTCGAAGCACATACTTCACAACGGTACCCGCTGGTACATATGTCGGGTTAATCGTGAAACTCGCCACACCACCTTCATCTACTTGAGTCTGGTTCGCCTTAACTGCATAGACAGGCAAAGTATTGGACGTATCGTCGATTAGAATATCAAGCGCAGTAGCTACCTTGACGCCATCCTTATTAAATAGAGTCAAGCTTACTCGCTCAGTGCCTTCGGTAAGTTGGTCCGCCGCTACGTTCAAGGTTAGTCTCGCCAAACCTTTTTCATCTACGGTAATGCTGCCCGTCAATTTTCCTTGGGACAAATCTGCTTCAGAAATACCAGACAAGGAATAATTGAGTATCGATCCAGGGTCGACATTAGTCGTCTCGACCGTGTACATGAAACTGCCGCCCTCACTTATTTTGGTATTACTGTTGTAAATTTTGTAGCTTGGCACTTTGGGCGAGAGCGATGTATCGTTGATCAACAGCGGACTTGAGGTCGTCAATCGGTTGCCTTCTTGATCGTATAAAATCACCACTAATGATTCGCTACCTTCCGTCAATTGATCTGCGGCCACATTCACGACGATGCTAGCAAGACCCTTTTGATCTACAGTGACAGTGCCATTGACGAAGCCGCTCGACAAATCAGGCTGCGTTATTCCCGTCAACTGATATTGCAACACAGTACCGGCTGCGATATTACTGGTTTTTACATTATAGGTAACAGCCATCCCTTCATTTATGGAAGTGACGTTCGCGGTAACTTGATTGATCGGCTCCGATTGAATCTGAAGATTAAGATTAGCAGCCGAACTAAAGTCGGTGCCATCGCTCACCGCAAACTGAACTGTGCTAATTCCAGCTTGAGCAGCAACCGCCGAATAAGTGAATCTTCCATTTGCAATGTCCATCACATTGATCACGGTACCTGCAGAAATCGCCTTTCCATCAAGCATCAAGGTACCGCTTGCTGGAAGCGTAATAAACTTTACTCCAAAAAATAAAGCATTCACATCTTGATCAGAAAACGCGAAGTCGGAAACTAAAAACTTATACTGCGTAGCAGTTTGGACTTTGATCGACTTATTTGAAGTCGTTGGCGCATGATTTGAAGTGTTGATTGCGGCCCCGAGCGTACCTGCTTTTGTGGAGTTGATGGAGTCTATGACATCAAAACCACCGGCTGATAGTGCTAATGCTTTGATCTCTAAATCACGAGCAGAAACCATGTGGTCTGCCAAATCTGCGCTAGATGTATCAGAAACAAAGTCAGAAAATGTCCATGTAGATTCAATGCGATTAGTTATAGAAACTGCGTCTTGAAATTGATTCCGGAATTTCATCATATTTTTTGAAAGAAGGGACTTCGTTGCCGCGCCAACGCGAAAGATGAATGGGGGCTCTATTTGGTTGATATTTAATCACTACATCCCCGCATTTTATCGAAGTATCTGCACGCAACACCCCATTGCCCAAAGATTATTTTTAGCAAATACTAATTTAGGCTCAAAGTTGTTGTTTTGACTTTCTATTTGCGGCGCAAAAAATGACGCTGAGAAATTAAATTCCTTTGCGGCAGCGTGAGGTCGCTCGTCTACCCTGTGTGAGCATTTCTTGAAGAACATCGTATCTTACTGAGTGCCCTCTCAGGATATTTCATGTGTCTGACAACCCCAACTGCTGGAGAACATCGGATAAATAATAAATGCCGTCACACACCGAAATAGTGATCAATTGTCTTGATCTAGAGGTCACCCAATTTATCTCAGAAAATGCAATCTCGCGATCGCTTGAAGCTCCTGTTCCGTCACCGCTTGTTTGGTGGCGACTGCCCACAAATCGAAACACGCTGGGCGTCGAATGCCGGCATACGATTGAAGGCCGCTGTCTCTGAGGGCTGCTAACAGCGAACTCAGGGTAAAGCCACCACGGTGTGCCATATACAAATTGCCCTTCTCCATGGAGCTGCGTAAGCCATACAAAATATCGATCGGAGAGATCGGGCCAAGAGGAGAATCATAGGCAACATCAGTGAGCTTATCTTCCGCAACTAGCTGACAGACCGATTGTAAATCGGGGCAGGTGATAATGAGATATCCATTATCGTTCAACACACGTCTAAACTCCTTTAGCGCTATCGCAACTTCATGAGGATAGAGGTGTTCAATATTATGACTCGAGAAGATCGCATCGACACTAGCGCTAGCGACTGCCGACATATCAAGCATGGTGCCAACAATATCGGGTTGAACCGATTGATCAATATCAAACCGAAGTTCATTCCATTCGTCGGTATTGAAACCAGGGGTTGTATGTTGTTTGCGGCTAGGCCCACAACCGACGTGCAAGAATGTTTTCATTTGTTTGACTCTATCATTATGCTAGCGAGGTATCTGGCTGATGCCTGTTTGCGGCCAATTGTGATTTGTGCACATTTAGTACAGTGGTAGCATTCAACTGGAAAGCGTTAGTCCGTCGTCAAACAAACAAGAAATTGATCCAAGATTAAAGCAGATCCACACGTTAGAGTTTCAGGACTTTCATTTTCTTTAGAAGTGGTAACTTCTGTTCTGTGAAAATAGAAATCAGTCGATTCAACTCTTCGATATTCTCAGACGAGGTCGATAAGGTTTTTCCTTCCCTGACCATGCGAACACCCTGCTTGCGCAATATCTGCCATGAAAATTCGGCTATTTCTGAGACTGCAGAAAAACCTCGCCTCATTGCAAGCAAATAGATTTGCTCTAATTTATCAACATTAATAGCACCTCCTGTTAGAGGACTTGCCAATAACTGAATGTTTGTTTCGCCTTCCGCCAATTCAAGGATATGTTCATTTAACCGATATACGCCTTCAAGAGATTTCTCCTGGTTGTCAGCGCTCTGGACAACCGCAAAAACGTTATGAGCAGTCAAAATCATACACGCCTCACAAAACCGACCAACGACAACAGGATCCTTCATTTGCTCGGTAGATAGCATATCCTTGATGCTTCGCGTTTCAAAGTCACTCATTAACTGCACAAGTGGTTCATAAAGTTCTTTGTGCAGTTGGACCTCGCCCACACTCGTTTGAATAGTGTAGGTGACAGACTGAGGAACCTTGATCAATACGTATTTCATTTCAGTGAGAAGTTTTTTCTGCTGAAATGCATTAATACGCAATTCACCTTTGATCCAATAATCTCGTCTGAATTGTTGATTCACGATCATATCGCGAACCGATTGTCGCAAGCTTCTATCATTTGTTGCACTTAATAATTCAATTTGCGGAGCAGTGAAATTAATCGCATCTACATGGTCAAATAAATGCGCTGAACATGCATAGCTGAGCTTTGCCGGCTGCAACCATGACTCCATCGTTGCAAAATGCATAGGCTCCCAGTCGCGATTAAAATATTCGTGAGCAAGGTATTCTTTGTTCTGTCCTTTCATCTTTTCAAAACGACCAAGAACTTTAGGATTAGAATTCAAGTATCCAGGTTTAACCGCTGCGAGTTTTTCGAAAAAATCCATCGCACCTTCAACACGTGCAACCACGCCTTCGCCTGCGCCATGCATGCGTTGCGCATAAGTACTTAGTAAATGACGCATGGGCAGCGCACTCGCCCAGCCAGGCAAAGTGTTATAGCTGACGTACAGCACGCCACCTACTTTTAATTTGCGACGTAGAAAATCAACAATGACACCACGATTGTGATCGGAGATCCAGCTCCAAATGCCATGCAGACTGATGAAATCAAATTCAGGAAGATCATCACGAGTACAGAACTCATCGAAAGATTGATCGAAAAAATGACATTCGATTCCTGCTGATTCTGCGAGGCTACGAGCGTGCGCCGCTTGGGATGGATTGAAATCTGTTCCCCAGTAGCTTGCGCCACCTTGTGCTGCAGCATGAATCACCGCACTTACCCCTTGTCCGAAACCGAGTTCGCAAACATGGCGAATATTCGATGACTGTATCTGCATACTTGAAAGAGCCAGCGGTATGCGAATTGGGTTTAATTCTGTGTAGTACCCATAGGTATAATTTATGTCGGTTACGTAACCTTCGTTCCAATCAGCCATTTATTCTTCCTTCTAATTTCAATCATTCGGTGTCTGTCAAATTTTAAAGACGATAACAAGAACGAATACGCTAAAGCCCTATGTTTGCTTTAGAATTACAATTTTAGGTCTCAGTATACTGACTTCATTTCGTAACATGCATGGAAGCGAGCTGTTTTGTCCAAGCCAATTGTTTCGGTAGACAGACGCTTTCAAGATCATAATTCTCTTGTGCAAAACGACGAGCAGCTTCACCCAGTCGCGCCCGTTCTTGAGGATTCTCGAGAAGTTCAACTATGCTTCGCGACAAGCTTTCGACGTCAAAAAAGTCCACTAAACGCCCTGTTTCACACTCTGTAATTGCTTCGTGTAGTGGTTGCGTATCGCTCGCCACGATAGCGCATCCCACGCTCATTGCTTCAAGTAAGCTCCAAGATAGAACGAACGGATAAGTCAGATAGACGTGAACTGTTGATAGCTGTAGCAATGGAATAAAAGTGTTGTATGGTATGTGTCCCAAGAAGTGAATCCGCGCAAGCTGTTCGACGCTAAGTTGCGGTCTCACTTCATTAAAGAAGATCTCTTTCCATGAGGTCCCGTCGGGTGCCTTAGCGCCATAACTGACATCATCACCTCCGACAATCAATACCCGTGCTTTAGGACGTGCGCTCAGAATTTGAGGTAGTGCGCGCATAAAAATATGGTAGCCGCGGTATGGTTCTAAATTACGATTAACGAAAGTGATAATTTCATCATTACGTGTTAGCTGAAGGTTGCCATTAAGGGTTAAACCGACTGCCGCATTTGGCGCAATCGCATTCGTATCGATACCATCGTGCACAACTGTAATCTTGCCGCGAAACGGCTCGGGGAAGGTACTCGCTTGCCAATATGTAGGAGACATCGCTGCATCTGCAATATCAAAATGAAGAATATTATTGGCGTTTTTCAGGCGCAAGCGGCACGGCGCGCCGATATCCTCTTTTTTGAATTCAGGATCGAAACCAACATCGGCACCATTGGAGTGGTAATAAAATTCACAGTAAATAGCAAGTTTGGCGTTCGGCCATACCTCCTTTATGAATAGACTCTCCCCCCATCCTGGATGGGCGATTATCACTTCAGGGATAAAACCCTCATTCTTCAATTGAAGCGCTGCCTGATAG
>CANHZI010000204.1 GCA_947464955.1 Oxalobacteraceae bacterium | reverse complement strand
GACAATGAAACGACAGCACTCAGCATGTAAAACGAGTTGAGTGAGCCACTTTGCTTTAAAAGACTCGCGGTTTCACTAACGGCTTCTTTTGCGGCTGTTGGTGCAATCGCTTTTGCGACACGTATTGATTTACGAAATTTTTTCTTGCTTTGATTCATGCATCCCTCCAAATTCAGCGCATAGTATAGCCGCATTGCCATAAAAACATGCTCGCTTTCTCTGCGCTGGGCTCGAGTTCAGCTGTGAGCGATAAAAAAGCGATACAGTCAAATCGCAGAAAATCGAGTAGCATGTCGGTTCTCGCGGAATCGCTTCCGTGCTCGGCATTCATTTTGTATAGGACAGATTATGGTATTCATGGGACAAGAAAAAGAAGCAAACAAAGAAGCAGCTAGCCCTTTTCTCGAAGAAAAAGCCTTCAAATCACGTACGGTGTTGGTGTTTGGTACGATCAATGACAAGTTGGCGGCCGATGTAAGTAAGCGTTTGATCGCTTTGTCTGCAGAATCTGCTGATCCTATTACCCTGTTGGTGTCTTCACCAGGTGGTCATGTGGAGTCAGGCGATGTCATTCACGACATGATTCGTTTCATCAATGCGCCAGTGCGCGTAGTCGGTACCGGTTGGGTTGGCAGTGCTGCGGTCAATGTGTTTTTGTCTGTACCGAAAGAGCGCCGTGTATGTTTGCCAAACACACGCTTCTTGATTCATCAACCTAGCGGTGGTGCGGGTGGTCAGGCAACTGATATCGCGATTCAAGCACGTGAAATCGTGAAGATTCGTGAACGTATCGCTGCTTTGATCGCGAAAGAATCTGGTCAAACTTTGGAAAAAGTTACTGCAGACATCGAACGTGATTACTGGATGAGTGCAACAGAGGCTAAAGAATACGGTTTGGTATCGCGCATCATCGTTCAGCAAAGCGAGTTGGATGCTTAAGCATAACTAGATTTGCTTGAAGAAGAGCGGGGCTTTAGCCCCGTTTTTTTTCGTCTATTGGTTTTGGAGCGATGTGCGAAATCGCTCAGGAATCGTGCTGATGCGCACATGTAATTGAACCAAGTCGAGTAAATGTTCAATGCAAATCGATGGTAAATCACTGTTTTAAAAGAATATTTTTCGATTTACATTTTCTGGCACGGGGTTTGCAATAGTGATGAGTAAGTGCAGCAGTAACTCAACATAAGTGAGGTTCGAGTTCAGTCTGTGGTCTCAATCCAAAAATTATTTAGGAGCTCATCATGTCTCAAGTTCGTACTTTTCTTTCAGGATGTACCACTATGGCTGCCGCCATCATTGCTGTTGTCGCGCTCACTGGCGCCAAAGACGGCCCAAGCAAGGCGCAGTTCGATGAGATCACGGTAGGACGTATCAACATCGTCGAACCGAATGGTACCAAACGCCTCATTATTTCGAATCGCGCCCAGTTCCCCGGCGCCTTTGAGCAAGGCAAAGAAATCGAGCGCCCAGATCGCCGTAGTTTTGCCGGCATGCTGTTCCTCGACGAAGAGGGCAATGAGAATGGTGGCTTTATTCAAAAAGGCAGTCGCGACGCCAATGGCAAAATCAATGCCGGCCTTTCTTTGACCTTCGATCGCTATCGTCAAGATCAAGCATTGCAGTTGAAACACACAAATAATGAGAAGAGCAGTGCCGCAGGTGTGTTCATTAATGATGTGCCTTTCTATGAAGATGCGGCTATAGGCTCATTCGATACCTATTGGAAGAAAGCCAATGCGATCGCTGATGAAAAAGAACGAGATGCGTATTGGAATAGTTTGATTGAACAAGGAAAGTTTTCGCAGAACCGTGTTTATTTGGGCACCAATGGCAAGCGCGATTCCTCCTTGCTTTTGAACGATGCCAAAGGCCGCCCACGTTTGCGCTTGGCAGTTAGCGCCGCAGGTCAACCTGTGATCGAAATGCTCGATGAAACTGGTAAGGCAGTCAAAACGATTAGCTTAGATAAGTAAACGGCATCTAAACGCGGGGGCAAATGTCTAATTTGCCCCTTTTTTTTGCCTGTATTCGGATCTTCAATTCCACTGCCTAGGCTTTATGCTGTATTCCATTATTTATGAGGAAACAGCATGTCGCTCAGTGTGGCGCTACCGATCGCCAATCAAGGCTTGCAAGCCTACCAACAGATTAAGACGCGCGGTGATCCGGCCAATCCAGCCGCCGATGCGCGCGCTTTGTTGCGCGCCGAGCAAGAAGCCGCTGGGACGGTAAACACAGAAAAATTGGAAGTCCCAGAGGTCGAACAAACCATGACACGCCAAGAGCTCCTTGAGTTACAAAGAAGTTGGGGCTTGATCAGCGCATTTCTTGGCACACAGGTTGATGTGTTTGTGTGAGGGAGAGTTAAGTACGCTACTGGCTGTTTTGTTGTTCGCTTTCAATTTCCTCTTGCAGCGATTCTAGTTGATCCAGAATTCGAATGAACTTTTGCCCAAAATCGGTGATCGCGTACTCTACGCGAGGTGGTACTTCGGGATAAATGTTCTTCTGCAAAATCCCAAACTCGACGTTCTTACGTAAGCATTCGTTCAGCACTTTGGTGCTAAGGCCTTCTACACTCCTGACCATTTCGCCTGGCCGATATTTGCCGTTCTGCAGCAATTGATACACCGTAAGCGACCATTTGCAGCCGTAAATCGCTTCAACCATACGGGCACTGCGTTCAGGTGCTGATTTTCTGGAAAATATTTTCTCGTTTGTATTCATAAAGATGTACCAAAAAGTACCTATCGCACCGATTTGTGCTTACTTTGCAAGAAGTTTTTAGCTCGCCATACTGCGCTCCCTGAAGTTTAACTCGTTTGGAGAAAAGGTATGAACAACATGATGCAAACATCAAAACAAGGAGCAGCACTGATTGTCGGTGGCTCGAGCGGAATGGGACTGGCGACAGCAGAGCGCCTGGTACAGCGAAATATCAAAGTCATTCTCGTCGGCAAACAGGCGGACAAATTGCAACAGGCAAAAGAAAGTCTGTTGAAAGCAAATGCAAACGCGCTTGTCGAAACGAAACAAGTTGACTTGTATTCTCAAGCTGAAGTGGATACCTTGATTGCCTATATTGATGGTAGCGACACGCCAATTCAGTATTTAGTGAATGCGGCCGGTACTTTTAAACCGTTAGCCTTCTTGGAGCACCGAGGTGTTGATTATCAGTCGTATATGACCTTGAACCAGTCTAGTTTCTTTATCACGCAGTCGGTCGCGAGAAACATGGTGAAACATGGTGGTGGAGCGATTGTGAATATTGGTTCCATGTGGGCGAAGCAGGCGATTAAGGCAACACCTTCATCAGCTTATTCCATGGCAAAGGCGGGATTGCATGCACTAACACAGCATCTCGCCATGGAATTAGCCGAACACGGTATTCGCGTCAATGCAGTCTCTCCCGCGGTAGTGAAGACACCAATCTATCAAGGATTCATTCCTTTGGAACAAGTGGACAATGCGCTCGAAGGCTTCAATAGTTTTCATCCCATCGGTCGAGTTGGCCAAGCTGGCGAGGTAGCAGACACGATAGACTTTTTGCTGAGTGAGAAGGCCTCATGGGTCACAGGTGCGGTGTGGGATGTCGATGGTGGTGTGATGGCGGGGCGGAATTAGATATTATCTTGCTTGAAAGCGAGATCGCAAAAAGATACAAAATGGCCTAGGCAACGCATTGCGATTGTCTAGGCTGAATGAGCCTTAAACGGTCTCATTCAATGTATCGATTTTCTCTTGCAAGCGCGCCCGCCGTTGTAGGCTTTCTTCGGACCATACTTTTTCTCTATCATAGTACTCAGCGAATTGAGGGGTATCCGCATCCAACCTCACCCATGGCTGTTTTGATGCGGTGAAGATATGCACATCTGGCGGAAAATAATCAGGCTGATCTAGGCTCCCAACCCGTATGAATTTGATGAAACTGCCAGCCCCTGCATAGTGGCTCCAGACGGCGATTTTGCAATACGGGCAACGCGCAATTTGTTGGCCTGCGCCGCTGGCCGATGGCGTGTCTATCAGCTCGGGAGCGATGCCTAAGTCTTCGACATATTCAGATTCCACCATCGCATTTAGGGCAAAGGCTGAGCCTGATTCGCGCTGGCACCAACGACAATGACAGCAATGCACAATCATCGGTGATTTCAGTAAGCGATAGCGCACCGCCTTGCAATCACAGCCGCCTTCTACCGCTATCAATTGTTCTTCCATGATTTGCCTCGCGAGTTGATGATCGAATGGCGTATGATGCCAATCTATTCCTGAAGTTCAAAGCGTAGATTGAGTACGCCACCGACGTCGACCTCATTCCATAAACGACTTAAGCGCAGCAGTTCTACACGAACCGATTCGACATCGGCTTCGTTGAGTGCCAGCGCCGGGCATAGCCGTGCACTGCAGGTGACCTGGTACAGGTCTAACATCTCTAACGCGGCTGTCTGCCAGCCTGACCATCCATCAGCTTGAAACACTTCAACCAATCTTTCCACGCCATCGCTCTCAGCTTCACCTTTCATCTGAAAGTTCGCCTCTTCGCCAGCATGTATCCGACTAATGAAGCCACGTTTGTGGAGTATGGTTTCAACCCCAAAGTGCACCATGTCATGCGGAATGATGCCTTGTTTGGGGCAGTCTATCTCGCCTATGAGTGTGCCGTCTTTCCAGATGGCTAGATGATCGTATTTGCCGTTCTTTTTGGTGAATCGCAGTTCCATTGTTCTTCCTAATAACTTGCAGCCCCAAATTTTGGTTTTAGACGCGGAATGTTGAAGGCTTGATCATAAGCGTACTTCTATTCGTATAAGGATCGATGTGACGAAATGCGGAAAACAGGTAACAAGCTGAGGAAAGAAATCAAAATCAAACAGTGGTCTGTGATTGACGATGTTCTTTTACATGATCACCGCGGATTACCCAAAAGGCCCGCAAATCTAGGTACTGTCACGAAAGTGAAAAGAAGCTAAATCACCGCAGAGAACTCGACCCACGAGATAGATTGGAACAAGCCATCGATGAAGTCGCGTAAGTTCGGATCTCAATTGATTTGAAAATAGCAAGGCACTAAATAGTCGGGTCATGCAAGATGCAAACACATGCGCATACACAGTCGCCGACAGCGTCATCAGTTGATTCGCTTATCGGGATGCGCAACGCTCACGATTGCATCAATCCTGATACGAAACCAACCTAGCCTAAAATGGCGAGAGCACTTAAGTCAACTCAAAGGTATCGAGGAGCTTGTATCGTTGCTTAGTTTCCGATTGCCGGATTCTCAAGCAAGCTCTTTATCTGAGCTTGCATCTCATCCTGATTCTTGAGTCGATTCGCACTTCTTTCAATCTCAGGCAGTAAATTGTCGGCACCACAGAGCCAAGTCGCTGCAGCCATTTGATTCTTTGCGTGCATCTTTTTCGACCATTCGATGGCATCCTGAGCCCAAGAAAGGACCACCGTTTTAGGTGGCCTAAAGCCGTTCATAATAATGGTGTCGAGTATGCCAATAGTTTCGCTATGATTTTGGGTTTGTCGTGTTTTTGTCTTGCAATCTGCGCGATCAACGAAGTAACCAGTCTTTGCGCGTGAATAGGTGACACTTAATTCATTTGCCAACTCCTTGTTTGGTGTTTTTTTGATTTGTGCAATCAAACGAAAACTCAAGTCGGACATCAGTGGTGGATTCCAATCGTCTTTGTGTGAGCGTAACCACGCTAGGACCTCTGTGTCATCGGCAGGGCGAGTCACAAGTATTTGCGCGATTTGCTGAAATTCGCGCTGCTTGAGTAGCGATTCAAGTTCTGCAACATCGATCGTACCAGCCAAAGAAGGGCTACAGATTAGGAAGCTTAAGGCTCCAAGAGCAGATCGCGTTTTCATTAAATAATTTTTCATAAAGATATTGTTTCTAATCAAGTGTTGGACCTCGGCCGAGTATAGTAAGGGCAGTATATTTGATCGGGACCGTAGATCCAATTACTCTTTACAACGTCGATCGAAAAAATATTTAAGTATTTTATAGAAAATCAATAAATTTTTTAGAATAGATAGCTCATCTTCAGCGATAAACTACGACCTGTGTGCAAATCGAGTTTATTGGTTGCACGTGTTTGATAGAGGCCATCTTGATCAGCGACTAATTGCAAACCTTCTTGTCTATCGATGAAGGTGAGATAGAAGCTGGTGCCAGGGCTGAGGACATAACGAAGCTGCAGATTCGTATTGAGCGCTTTGTTACTGTCCCAACGACTTAAGGCCGTATTGATGCGTAGGCTGTGATAATCAAAAATTGCATTGAAGCCCCAGGCATTATTGAACTGATAGCCAAGATTGCTGCGCAGGATGCGATCTTGGTAGATATCACCGAGGCGATGCTTGAGCGAGGTTAAAAACATTGTTTGTTCATAGCTCCAATGATGTCCTGGTGTCCATAACAATTTGAATTGTGTATTCGTCGCATCACCGCTGATCACCTCGGGCCGTGTATAGCCGTAGTTGGCCGCTTGCTTCTGACCATAGGCGATAGTGGTTGTGAGTTGCGGCAAGGTTTTTGAGGTCCAGGTGGCTTTCCATCCTTGTGTGTCCACATCATAGCCACCCAGTCTTTCGGTTTGACTTAAGGCCTGAAATTGGAAGGTGTTCGCTTGCTTAGCCTTCACCGTTAACAAGGCATCGATTTTTCTATCACTAAATTTCGCATCGTGATTCTGTGTATGAACCCAAGTTAATTTCAGATTTTTTGAGAGCGTCCAAGCGTTAGCATCGCTGAACCAAGTATAGCTGGCGCTTTGATCACTTTGCCGAATGCCGACACGTGGGATAAAGCCGAGACTGGCATCAAAATCACGATCGATGATGCTCCAT
>CANHZI010000203.1 GCA_947464955.1 Oxalobacteraceae bacterium | reverse complement strand
TGTCGCCGCATGGGTTAAACTAACCCCTGAACAAAGAATGCTAGCACGTGAAAATTTCACCAATACAGCAAAAAAGAGTCCAGAACAAAAGTCAGCGCAATGGCAACAATACCAACAACTGAGTGACGAAGAAAAGCAAAAACTCGCGGCCGAAGCGAAGACAAAAAAATCTGTGACTACCATTCAGCCAGAATCCAAGCGTAGTGGCATCGTGATCGAGCCACTGAAGAAAGTCCCAGCGAGTAAAGTTGAGGCTGCAGCCATCTCACAACCAACAGCATCCAAATAGTGACTGAACAAAACCAACCAAGCCCACAAGCAACACCAAATCTTAAACGCCGCCTCGTATGTATGATCTACGAGGCGCTTTTGGTTTTTGGTGTCGTCTTTTTCGCCAGTTTCATTTTTGATGTCGCCACCCAAAGTAAGCATGCCTTAATGCTGCGACATGCTAGAGAAGCGTTTTTATTTTTCGTGATCGGTGCTTACTTTATTTTCTTCTGGCGCCGAAGTGGTCAAACACTGGCGATGCAGACATGGCGAATCAAACTGGTCGACATGAATGGACAAAAGTTACCCTTAGTTAAAGCCATCGTGCGCTATTGCCTTGCATGGTGCTGGTGCCTTCCGGGCTTTATTGTGGCATATCAGCTCGGCCTGAAAAACGCGCAACTACTTATTCCAGTAACACTTGGCTTCGTGGCTTGGGCATCGACATCTTTATTTGATAAAGACGGACAATTCCTGCACGACAAGCTCGCAAAAACGAGACTCATTCAACTACCGCTTCCGAACACGCAATCGAATCCCAACTGAATTAACTGCTCAGCAAGCGACAAAAAAAATTTGAGCGCCAATTAATAAGATTTTGTTTTGAGACAATTTTGCACGGACATGTTTGGGGGATTCCGTCAATCAATGATATTCTATTGCCAAATGATCGATATTTACGATTGACAAGATCGATAGGCATTCCCTATGCAAAATAAGACACCAAGACGCACCCGAGACAGAATCCTTGACCTTTCGCTAAAGTTATTTAATGACTTTGGTGAGCCCAACATCACAACCACAATCATTGCCGAAGAAATGAGCATTTCTCCCGGCAATTTGTACTACCACTTTAGAAATAAAGAAGATATCGTTAATTCGTTATTCTTGCAGTTCGAAGAAGAAATTAACAAAAAACTGGCTTTCCCTCAGGGCCGCAAAGCCAATATTCAAGACATTTGGACCTATTTGCACTTAACGTTTGAGTTGATCTGGCGCTATCGCTTTTTCTATCGCGATTTGAACGACCTACTTACGCGCAATCGCAAACTGGAGCTTACTTTCAAACAGATTTTGAATCACAAAATCAAAGTGGCAACAGAACTCTGCATAGGCTTACGAGCAGATGGCGAATTTGAAGCCGATGACATCACTATCGAAGCATTAGCAACCAACATGGTGGTCGTCGCCACCTATTGGCTGTCGTATGAGTATGTACGGAATCCGCGTAAATATACAGAGTTGCAAACGATGTCAGAGTCCCTTGCTCGCGGTTGCTACCAAGTTATCGTGCAAATTAGTCCCTATTTGCGTGGAAATACCAAAGAGGTATTTGAAAAACTATCACAAGACTACCTGATCAAAATCAAGCAACAGTCTTAATTTATTCACGACTCTTATTCACAACTGCATGAAATCTGTCTGCGTCTATTGCGGCTCGGCATCGGGCAATTCACCGGCGTTTGCCTCCCTTGCACGAAACTTGGCGACAAAACTCGTTGAGCATGATCTTGAACTTGTCTACGGCGGAGGCGACGTTGGGCTGATGAAAGTCATCGCAGATGAGGTGCTCAGACTCGGCGGGCACGTGACTGGCGTCATACCCCAAGCGCTGTTGGACCGTGAAGTTGGGCATCCGAATCTAAGTAAACTGCATGTAGTAAAAAACATGCACGAAAGAAAAGCCTTGATGGCCGAGCTTTCAGATGGATTCATCGCCATGCCTGGCGGTTTGGGCACGCTCGAAGAATTATTTGAAATGTTCACCTGGCTGCAGTTAGGCTTCCATCACAAGCCACTTGGATTACTCAACGTCGATGGCTACTATGATCATTTGCTAAGTTTTCTCGACAATGCGGTCAGCGCAGGCTTTATGAAAGCCGAACACAACGCACTTTTAATCAAAGAAACAGACAGCACCCTATTACTGCAAAGAATGCAGCATTTTGAAAACGCCATTAATGGCTATCGCGTCGACATTATTAAGAGCTAAATCTGGAACCAAGCGCTGGATTCCTCAATAGATCATCAAAGAAAGAACAACATTTTCGACAATTACCTCGATCATCGCATGAAACTCCCCTATAACAGGGTAAAATGCGTTTTTTGGGATCAAACCCTGTTGACTAAGCCTTTACCATTATCCTTTGATTGAAAAACAATGAAATTTTCAAAACAATTTTCTCTCTATCAATCCGAAGCCACGCAGTTCATTAACGGCTTAAAGGAAGCAAGTCCACATTTGGAACAATCACAGCGCGATGGCCGTGCATTGTTGTGGGATAAAAACCCTATCGATCTCGACAATCAGCGCCGTCTCGCCGAAGCCCGCGTCAAGCAACAAGCTTACGTTTATCAATCAAGATAAGACCACAGCTTAATGCCGCGATGATTCCTTTGCTTTCCACGAAAAGCAAATTTGTCATCCAGTCGCCTTATGTCAAGCGCAACCACAACAGCAACTGAGCTGCCACCAGCAGGAAGTCATGACACTACGCCAGACGTTGTGGACGGTCTCGCTTTCGCCAAATTATATGGCGAACCGCTGTTTAAACTCCCAAACGACCTCTATATTCCGCCAGACGCTTTAGAGGTATTTTTGGAAGCATTTGAAGGGCCACTCGACCTTTTGCTGTATCTGATTCGCAAACAGAATTTCAATATTCTCGATATCCCGATGGCGCAAGTAACTCAGCAATACTTGCAATACGTTGATCAAATTCGTAAGCATAATTTGGAGCTCGCTGCAGAATACCTGTTGATGGCAGCGATGCTCATCGAGATCAAATCTCGCATGCTGGTTCCAAGTAACAAGACACAAGAAGGTGAAGAGGCTGATGACCCGCGTGCGGCCTTAGTCAGAAGACTGCTTGAATACGAGCAAATGAAATTGGCAGCTTACGATCTGAATGCAATGCCTCAGCTAGGGCGCGACTTCCTTCATGCACAAGTATTCATCGAACAAAATACTGTACTTCACTGGCCGCATGTCGATCTCGTCGATTTACAACAAGCTTGGGCAGATGTGTTGGGTCGCGCTAAGTTGGTCGCCCATCACAAAATTAGTCGCGAAGAATTATCGGTACGTGAACATATGAGTGCCATCTTACGGCGCTTACAATCGAGTAAATTTGTCGAATTTTCAGATCTGTTTGATCCTAGCAGAGGCGCACCTGTACTCGTCGTCAACTTCGTCGCCTTACTTGAATTGGCCAAAGAAACCTTAATCGAGATTACGCAAGCTGAGTCTTATGCGCCTATTTATGTACGCCTAGCGTACGCCCCCGTATAAAGCGGGTGCAAGCTAAGCGCCCCAAGAAACGAAATATACCAATTTCAATAAAAAATAATTCAAATCCAATTCCATGAAAATCATTTCCTCGATTGAAGAATTACGCGATCAATTACGCGGTCAGTTACGGACAGCCTTTGTTCCAACGATGGGCAATCTGCATGAAGGCCATTTGTCCTTGATGCGTCTTGCGCGTCGCCATGGCGACCCCGTCGTCGCCTCGATTTTTGTCAATCGTTTGCAGTTCGGACCGAACGAGGATTTCGATAAGTATCCCCGTACATTTCAAGCCGATGTTGAGAAACTCGAAAAAGAAGGTGTCTATGTTTTGTTTGCACCGACTGAAAAAGATCTCTATCCAGAACCACAAGAATACCGCGTACAACCACCAGATGATTTAGGTGGAATTTTAGAAGGTGAATTTCGCCCAGGTTTTTTCAATGGTGTCAGCACCGTTGTTTTGAAGCTTTTTTCTTGTGTACAGCCTAAGGTTGCGGTCTTCGGCAAGAAAGACTATCAACAGCTGATGATCATTCGCAACATGGCTAAGCAATTTGCTTTACCGACCGAGATCATCGCTGCAGAAACTTGGCGAGCCGAAGATGGACTCGCCCTTTCTTCACGTAATGGCTATTTGAACGCTGAAGAAAGAGCCGAAGCACCGGTCCTCTACCAAACGCTTAATCGTGTGGCGGAAGAAGTACGAAGCGGTCGCACTGACATCAGAAAAATCGAAGAAGAAGCGATGGCAGCTCTGGCAACACGCCATTGGAAACCAGATTATGTCGCCGTACGTAAGCGATCAAATCTGCAGCCACCGAGCGCAGAGGATCTTGCCAACCAGGAAGCCTTGGTGGTGCTAACTGCAGCCAAACTTGGAAATACTCGCCTGATCGACAATCTCGAAATTTGAGTGTTTGAAACGACATGATGCTGCGAATCGTCTTCTTGCTCACCCTCGCCTTCGTTTCGCTGCAAACCAAGGCTGAGATCTCTGTGATCGATGATTCGAAGCGTGTAGTACGCCTAGAAAAACCCGCCAAGCGCATCATCAGTCTAGCGCCCCACGTTACCGAACTTGTCTTCGCAGCCGGAGCTGGCAAGGCTCTCGTTGGAGTCAGTGAGTATAGTGACTATCCAGAGGAGGCAAAAAAGATTGCCTCTATCGGCAGTATTTTTGCCCTCGATCTCGAACGCATTTTGGCCCTCAAACCAGACCTCGTCATCATCTGGGGTTCAGGCAACGCCAAACTGCTCGCAAACAAGCTACGCGACAACAAACTCACGGTTTTCGAGAATGAACCGCATAACTTCGACGATATCGCGAATGCGATAGAGAAAATCGCAATCTTGGCAGGAACAGAAAAAGTTGGACTGAATAATGCCCAGCAATTTCGACAACGTCTGCAGAACCTGAGCGCGACCTATCAGCTCAGCGAAAAACAGAAACCGATATCGGTGTTTCATCAGATGGTTAAATCACCACTCATGACAGTCAATCGCGATCATTTTATTTCCAAGATGATTCAACTATGTGGCGGCAGAAATGTGTTTGCAGATCTAAACGACATTAGCGCGACAATCACTGTCGAAGCGCTAATGAATGCCAACCCAGAGTTTATCTTCAGCAGCGGCAAAGACAATAGCAAACTTCTCACGGACTGGTCATCCTTTCCGAATTTGATTGCAGTCAAAAAACAGAATCTCTACAGCATTCCTGGCGATTGGTTACATCGCGCAGGGCCGAGAGTACTCGATGCTACCGAAATGTTGTGCAAGAAAATCCAAGAAGCACGCAGTAAAAGTTAGATTCGACTAACGCCAATCTCTAGGATCGACGCGATAAAAAGAATAGAGCTGCTGGTAAAGCGCAGGATGATAATGTGCGAGCGCTTCACTACGTTCAAAAAAGGCTTCGGTTGTCACCGCGAAAAATTCAGCAGGATTTGTCGCGCCATAAGGATCAATGATGGTTTGAAAGCCTTGCTCCAAATCCGATTGCAGTTGTTCAAACTCCTGTGTCATGACTTTCGACCACTTCGCATACGACTCGGCGCTTTTCAGTAATGGCGCGCCGTTGGTGCTACCGGTTTGACTATCAAGTTGATGCGCGAACTCATGAAGTACTAAATCGTGTCCATGCGATTGATTTTCTGGTTCTCCAAGAACTTGATCCCACGCCAGCACGACTCGACCATCACTCCACGATTCCCCACTCAAACCTTGGTTCGTGTGGGTGACGATTCCTCCGCTTTGTACCTCTCGACGTTGGGCAACAAAAGCACCGGGGTACAGGAGAATATGCGTCAGGTCCGGATACACTTCGGCGTCGCGGTTCAATAATAGCAAGCAAGCCTTGCCAGCCACTGTGACTCGCATTTCATCGGTCACAATTAAACCATCACAACCGACAAAGGTTTTTTCATGGAGAAATTGCTTAATTCGTCTCTTCAACTGCAACTGAAGGTCCGTCGGCATATAGCGGTACTGCGGCAAATTGCGTCGCAGTATTTTGGCGTAATTGCTCGGAAAAGCTTTTGCTAAAACCTGACGCAACCGAAGACGTGGCCAAACAATGAAAACCAAAACCAAAAGAGTAACGATCACAGCAAGAGCAAACATGGACAATCCTTTGAAGAGATAATTTGCGAAGCACCGCGTTTGCCCGCCTTGAAAACTAATGTGTGTCTATCGCTCGCCTTTTCAATAGCCAATCGTTGTCGCCGCCTTGATTTCTAGGCAGACACAGCATGAATAAGCAATAGCTGCGATAATGATGTGATTGTCCAATCTGATTTTATTAAGCTTACTCTGCCCATGCGCAAAGGCATACTCTACGCCGCTACTTGTTATCTTGTTTGGGGATTATTTCCTCTCTATTTCAAGGCACTCCACGACATCCCTTCGCTCGAAATCTTACTTCATCGCATGGTGTGGGCTTTGGTTTTTTTGGCTCTAGTACTAAGTGTGCGTCAACAATGGGCCTGGTTAAGAGATGTCTTAAAACAACCGAAGTTACTGGCCGGATTTGCAGCGAGCGCGCTTCTGCTTTCTACCAATTGGTTCATCTATATCTGGTCAGTTAATAACGACCGTATCATCGATGCCAGTCTTGGCTATTTCATGACGCCACTGGTCAATGTTTTTCTCGGTTTCGTCTTATTAAAAGAACGACTGCGCACTATCCAATGGTTCGCGGTTTTATCGGCCGCGATCGGCGTCGCTTGGCTAACCTTCCATGCGGGCCACCTACCCTACATTGCACTTAGTCTTGCTTGCACATTCGGCATGTATGGTCTCTTACGTAAAACGGCGAGTTTAGGGGCCTTAGAAGGTTTATCTTTAGAGACACTACTACT
>CANHZI010000202.1 GCA_947464955.1 Oxalobacteraceae bacterium | reverse complement strand
TTGTCTAAAGATGAAGGTGGTCGTCATACACCATTCTTTAACAACTACCGTCCACAGTTCTACTTCCGTACAACGGACGTAACTGGTTCGATCGAGTTGCCGAAGGATAAAGAAATGGTTATGCCAGGTGATAACGTTTCTATCACTGTAAAATTGATCAACCCGATCGCGATGGAAGAAGGCTTGCGCTTCGCTATCCGTGAAGGTGGTCGTACAGTAGGTGCTGGCGTTGTTGCTAAGATTATCGAGTAATACGGAAGTATTTTAGTGAAAATGGCGATCCAGATACTGGATCGCTGTTTTTGCTTAAAAGTGTTCTAAGGCGTAGGGGTGTAGCTCAATTGGCAGAGCGACGGTCTCCAAAACCGTAGGCTGGGGGTTCGATTCCCTCCGCCCCTGCCACCAAAAAGCCATAAGGCATCGAAAGTAAAATAAGCATGTCTAACCAATCCATTCAAACCGTTACTACCTCTGGCGATAAACTCAAAGTTACCCTAGCTATCGTTGCTGCGATTGCTGGGATCGTTGCGTTTTACGTCTTGGTCGGTCAGCCAAAATATGTGCGTCTCGGTGCTTTGGTTGGTGGTGTTGTAATAGCTGCGGTTTTGATTCTGATCTCACAGTTGGGTCGTGATCTAATCGCATTCGCGAAAGAGTCAGTTCGTGAAGCAAAGAAAGTTGTGTGGCCAACGCGTAAAGAGGCGGGGCAAATGACTGTGGTCGTGTTTGGATTTGTCTTGATAATGGCACTATTCCTGTTGGCGACCGATAAAGTTCTTGAATATTTGATTATGAACGTAATTCTTGGGCTTAAATAATAATGAGCGAACAAATCTCAGAAAATAGCGCGGAACAAACACCAGAGCAAGACTCTGGTGTTTCTGTCCCTAAGAGCGCAAAAAAATGGTATGCCGTGCATGCCTATTCTGGTATGGAGAAGAGTGTTCAGCGTGCTTTAGTAGAACGTATTGAGCGCGCTGAAATGCAAGATTTGTTTGGTCAAATCTTGGTTCCAACCGAAGAAGTTATCGAAGTTAAGAATGGTAAGAAAAGTGTTACTGAGCGTCGTCTGTTCCCAAGCTACGTCTTCGTGGAAATGGAAATGACGGATGACACTTGGCACTTGGTAAAAAACACCAGCAAAGTGACCGGTTTTATTGGCGGTAAATCAAATAAACCAGCGCCAATTCCACGTCACGAAATTGAAAAGGTCTTGCAGCAAGTGCAGGATGGTGTTGAAAAACCAAGACCAAAAGTATTGTATGAAGTGGGTGAAGTAGTTCGTATCAAAGAAGGTCCATTCACTGATTTCAACGGCAATGTCGAAGAAGTTAACTACGCTAAGTCAAAAGTACGCGTGAATGTCACCATCTTCGGTCGCGCAACTCCAGTGGATCTGGAATTTGCCCAAGTCGAAAAAGTATAAGTAGTACATGTAGTAAGCGGGGCTGGCACCGCACAGAAATGTAAAAGCTGGTGAAAAAAGCGAGGAGCCGGTCGATCGCAGGACTGATTGAAAGGCGCTACCACTCAACCATAGAAGGAGCCATCATGGCAAAGAAAATTATTGGTTTTATCAAGCTGCAAGTGCCAGCTGGTAAAGCAAACCCATCCCCACCAATCGGTCCAGCATTGGGTCAACGTGGTTTGAACATCATGGAATTCTGCAAAGCGTTTAACGCACAGACTCAAGGTGTTGAACCAGGTATGCCAATCCCTGTTGTGATTACAGCATTTGCTGATAAGTCTTTCACATTCGTGATGAAGACGCCACCAGCAACATACTTGATCAAAAAAGCAGCTGGTATCACTAAAGGTTCCGCTAAGCCACATACTGACAAAGTCGGTAAGTTGACTCGTAAGCAAGCTGAAGAAATCGCAACGCTCAAAAATAAAGATTTGACTGCTGCTGATATGGAAGCTGCTGTTCGTACAATCGCAGGTTCCGCTCGTTCCATGGGCATCACGGTGGAGGGTCTGTAATGGCTAAGTTATCCAAAAAAGCAAAATTGCTGAAAACTAAAGTAGACCGTTTGAAAGTGTATCCATTTGATAACGCAATCGCGTTGATCAAAGAATGCGCAACTGCAAAGTTCAACGAATCTATCGACGTTTCTGTTCAACTCGGTGTTGATCCTAAGAAATCTGACCAAGTTGTTCGTGGCGCAGTTGTATTGCCAGCTGGTACAGGCAAAACAGTTCGCGTAGCGGTATTCGCACAAGGCGCAAAAGCTGAAGAAGCTAAAGCAGCTGGTGCAGATATCGTTGGTATGGAAGATTTGGCAGAACGCGTTAAAGCTGGCGACATGCCATTTGACGTTGTGATCGCTTCTCCAGACACAATGCGTATCGTTGGTACATTGGGTCAAGTTTTGGGTCCACGCGGTTTGATGCCGAATCCAAAAGTTGGCACAGTAACTCCTGACGTTGCGACAGCAGTTAAAAATGCTAAAGCTGGTCAAGTTCAATACCGTACAGACAAGGCAGGTATCATCCACACAACAATCGGTCGTAAATCTTTCGCTGATGGCGATTTGAAAGCGAACTTGTTGGCCTTGATCGAAGCATTGAACAAAGCTAAGCCAGCTACAAGTAAAGGTGTTTATCTGCGTAAAGTATCTATCTCATCCACTATGGGTGCAGGTGTACGCGTAGATCACGCTAACTTGTCTGCGTAATCAAGCTGATTTTCAAAATTAAGTCCACTTGCTGCAAAGCGGGTGGCGCATCTTTGGGCTGATTGCCGATGACCTTAGGGTCGCCGGCAATCGGAGTGTCAAAGACCGTTGGGCTCTCAAGAGCAATCGCGAGAGTTAAATGTGAGGAAGTAATTCCAAGTGCCCAACGCAGATGGTGTACCCGAACAAGTTTTGTAGTGATTACTGGTCCGCCAGTGGAACTCCTAACTTCGGACGCCGTGTTCGAAACGATATGAGGGAAGTACATCATCCCGGTGTACAGACTGAATATCATTAATGGAGGTTGACCGTGAGTCTCAATCTGAATGACAAAAAGGCCGTCGTCGCTGAAGTCTCTGCAAAAGTAGCAACTGCACAGACTATCGTCGTAGCTGAATACCGTGGCATCCAGGTCGGTCATTTGACGCAATTGCGTGCTAACGCACGTGCTCAAGGCGTTTACATGCGCGTGTTGAAAAACACACTCGCACGTCGCGCTGTAGAGGGAACTGCATTTGCAAGCCTCGCTAACGAAATGACTGGTCCGTTGATTTATGCAATCTCGGACGATGCTGTTGCTGCTGCTAAAGTCGTTAATGACTTTGCAAAGGGCAATGACAAGTTGGTCGTTAGAGCTGGTAACTACGCTGGTAAATCTTTGGATAAAGCTGGTGTTGTTGCGTTGGCAAGCATTCCAAGCCGCGAAGTATTGTTGGCACAATTGTTGGGCATGATGCAGGCACCTGTATCCGGCTTCGCACGTGGCCTCGCAGCTTTGGCAGCGAAAAAAGAAGCAGAAGCTGCTTAATCGCTTAATTGCGACCAGCTGACGTTTCCGTCAAATACTGAATCGATGTTTTTTAAAAAATTAGGAGTTTCAAATGGCAATTAGTAAAGAAGATATCTTGGAAGCCGTAGGCGCGATGTCCGTAATGGACTTGAACGACTTGGTTAAAGCTTTCGAAGAAAAATTCGGCGTTTCTGCAGCTGCAATGGCAGTTGCTGGTCCAGCTGCTGGCGGTGGCGCTGCTGCTGCTGAAGAGCAAACAGAATTCAACGTAATTCTGACTGAAGCTGGCGCAAACAAAGTTGGCGTAATTAAAGCAGTTCGTGAAATCACAGGTTTGGGCTTGAAAGAAGCTAAAGACCTCGTTGATGGCGCACCAAAAGCAGTTAAAGAAGCTGTTTCTAAAGCAGATGCTGAAGCTGCTAAGAAGAAATTGGAAGATGCTGGCGCGAAAGTTGACGTTAAGTAATTCCGTGTTATACTGGCAGACTTTCGAGTTTGCCTAAGTCAAAGTAAGGAATCTTCTTGCAAGAGAAGGTTCCTCTTTGGCTTCTCTGTCGTTCTTGCGATAGATTTGTTTTTGTTTGTTGTCCCTAAGCTGAACCTTTTAAGGCGAGGGCTGAGACTTGAGGTTTCTTGATGTATTTTCTGTTAGAGAAAAAAGTTTTGAAATCTGAATTCTCCATCCTTCCTTGTCACTCACGGAGTGTCCATGCACTACTCATTTACTGAGAAGAAGCGCATTCGTAAATCTTTTGCGAAACGCGCCAACGTCCACAACGTTCCGTTCCTGCTGGCGACCCAGCTCGAGTCATATCAGAGTTTTTTACAGGCTGACAGAACACCGTCAATCCGTAAAAATGAGGGCTTGCAGTCAGCCTTCACTTCGATTTTCCCGATCGTGTCGCACAATGGGTTCGCTCGTTTAGAATTTCTATCCTATGTTTTAGGCGATCCAGCCTTCGACGTCAAGGAATGTCAATTGCGCGGTCTGACATTTGCATCTCCTTTGCGTGCGAAAGTGCGTTTGGTGATTCTCGATAAAGAATCTCCAACTAAGCCAGTCGTCAAAGAAATGAAAGAACAAGAAGTCTATATGGGCGAATTGCCGCTCATGACAACGACTGGTTCTTTCGTGATCAATGGTACTGAGCGCGTTATCGTTTCTCAGTTGCACCGTTCGCCAGGCGTGTTCTTTGAACATGATCGCGGCAAGACACACTCTTCTGGTAAGTTGTTGTTCTCGGCTCGTATCATTCCTTACCGTGGTTCATGGTTGGATTTTGAATTCGACCCGAAAGACATTTTGTTCTTCCGTATTGACCGTCGTCGTAAGATGCCAGTCACGATCTTGTTGCGTGCTATTGGCATGACAAATGAACAGATCTTGGCTAACTTCTTCGTCTTCGATAACTTTGCTTTGCATAGCGAAGGCGCAGAAATGGAATTCGTTTCTGAGCGTCTGCGTGGTGAAGTCGCACGTTTCGACATCTCCGATAAGTCAGGCAAGTTGATCGTTGCGAAAGACAAACGTATCAATTCTAAGCATGTTCGTGAAATCGAATCCGCTGGTATCAAGATGATTTCTGTGCCAGAAGATTACTTGCTCGGTCGCGTGTTGGCGAAGAATATCGTCGATGGTGATACAGGTGAAGTGATCGCGAATGCGAACGATGAGTTGACACCAGAATTGCTGCAAAAATTGCGCGATGCGAAGGTAACTGATATTCAAACTCTGTACACTAACGAGTTGGATCAAGGTGCTTACATCTCCCAAACTCTGCGTACAGATGACACTGCTGACCAAATGGCAGCACGTGTAGCGATCTACCGCATGATGCGTCCTGGCGAACCTCCAACAGAAGAATCTGTTGAGGCATTGTTCAACGGTCTGTTCTACAACGAAGAACGTTACGATTTGTCGGCAGTCGGTCGTATGAAATTCAATCGCCGTATCGGTCGTGATGAATTGACTGGCGCGATGACTTTGTCTGATGACGATATCTTGGCTGTGATTAAGATCTTGGTTGAGTTGCGTAATGGTCGCGGCGAAGTGGATGATATCGATCACTTGGGTAATCGTCGTGTACGTTGCGTTGGTGAATTGGCTGAGAACCAATTCCGTGCTGGTTTAGTCCGCGTTGAACGCGCTGTTAAAGAGCGTTTGGGTCAAGCTGAAGCTGACAATTTGATGCCGCACGATTTGATCAACTCTAAGCCAATTTCTGCAGCGATCCGTGAGTTCTTCGGTTCCTCACAATTGTCTCAGTTTATGGATCAAACCAACCCATTGTCCGAAATTACGCATAAGCGTCGTATTTCCGCATTGGGACCTGGTGGTTTGACACGTGAACGTGCTGGCTTTGAAGTACGTGACGTTCATCCAACTCACTACGGTCGCGTATGTCCAATTGAAACACCAGAGGGTCCAAACATTGGTTTGATCAACTCTTTGGCGTTATATGCTCGTTTGAATGAATACGGTTTCTTGGAAACCCCATACCGTAAAGTTATCGACGGCAAAATCACGAATCAGATCGACTACTTGTCCGCGATCGAAGAAGGTCGTTACATCATCGCTCAGGCGAATGCGAGTATCGATGGTAGTGGCAGTTTGTGCGATGAATTGGTTTCATCTCGTCAAGCTGGTGAAACGATTTTGGTCTCTCCAGAACGCGTTCAATACATGGACGTGGCGACAGGTCAGGTTGTTTCCGTTGCGGCATCTTTGATTCCATTCTTGGAACACGATGATGCGAACCGTGCGTTGATGGGTGCCAACATGCAACGTCAAGCAGTTCCTTGCTTGCGTCCAGAAAAAGCATTCGTCGGTACAGGTATCGAACGTACAGTTGCGGTCGACTCCGGTACAACAGTACAAGCTTTGCGCGGCGGTAAAGTCGATTACATCGATGCGGGCCGTATCGTTATTCGTGTGAATGACGCGGAAGCTCAAGCTGGTGAAGTTGGTGTTGATATCTACAACTTGATCAAGTACACACGTTCTAACCAAAATACGAACATCAATCAACGTCCTATCGTTAAAGTCGGTGACGTAGTGGCGAAAGGTGACGTATTGGCGGACGGTGCATCAACAGACTTGGGCGAATTGGCTCTGGGTCAAAACATGTTGATCGCGTTTATGCCATGGAATGGTTATAACTTCGAAGATTCGATCTTGATCTCTGAAAAAGTGGTTGCTGATGACCGCTATACATCGATCCATATCGAAGAATTGTCTTGCCAAGCGCGTGACACGAAGTTGGGTGCGGAAGAAATCACACGTGATATCTCTAACCTCGCTGAAAACCAATTAGCGCGTCTGGATGAATCCGGTATCGTGTACATCGGTGCTGAAGTGACGGCGGGCGATACTCTGGTCGGTAAAGTGACACCAAAAGGTGAAACACAACTCACACCAGAAGAAAAACTCTTGCGCGCGATTTTCGGTGAGAAAGCTTCTGACGTTAAAGATACTTCCTTGCGCGTGCCTTCTGGCATGGTAGGTACAGTG
>CANHZI010000201.1 GCA_947464955.1 Oxalobacteraceae bacterium | reverse complement strand
GGCAAAATGTGCTGCGGCAGAACGCCAATGGATACTTTGCTTGAAGGGAAATTGATTTGGGTTGAAAAGAATTTGACTCAAATCTAATCTGACAGACACCCTAGAAAAACTGGTAACTGTCAGATCGGGTATGAGCTAATACACATAAAAAAACGTGTGCCTAGATATCTCTATGGCACACGCTTTTAAGCAACAACAGAGGCTATCTCTGCTTACGCAAATTTCGATAACGCTCTGCCCTACTCGATATGGACGAGATCAATTTCTCTGGATCAATCGGCTTTGTCAGGAAATCATCAGCACCAGTCTCCAGCGCGCCTAGTTGCTTTTGCATTTCTGTTTCCGAAGACAAGAAGACAATTGGAATATCCAAATAATGATTGTTCTGCCGAATGATTTTAGCCATCTCAATTCCGTTACATTGCGGCATATGAAGATCCGTTAGTACCAACTCTGGCTTAAATTTCTTCATCGCATCAAGAATCTGGCTAGGATCAATAAGTGCTTTGACATGCATCCCTGCACTGCTCAATACGGCATCGAAAAAGCTAAGAAAAAAGTCGTCATCATCGACCACTAAGATTCGATACGAATGTACAGAATTTTTCGCGATCTTTTCACTAATACGAGCACTCAAAGCCTGCACATCAATTGGCTTAATGAAGTAGCCCTCAGCCCCTTCACGAACCGCTTCTAGGCGATCTTCAAAAATATCTTTTGCAGAGACATAGATAGCGGGAAAGGTTGTGACCACCCTTGTCGCCATTGCTTGTTTCGCCTTTTGCCCTGCTTCTGAATCAATATCAAGCACCACTGCCTGCGGTGCTCGAATCAGAATTGCCGATCGAAACTCGTCAATGTCTGTGAAGCCAACGACTTCATGATCATAGAACCGCAGTGCGGTCGTCAGCTCGCTGCTGAACGTAGAGTCAGACGAAAAGACATAAACTAAATCAAAATATTTTCCAGCATTCTCATCCATTTGATTTTCCGTCAAGGTTAAATGTTCGCGATTGGCCTGATCAACTGCAAATCTATCCATCTGTGATTAATGTGGTTGCCATCTACTGTGCTGCGATCTCACCCCATAACTGGCGCATGCTAAAACGAATTGGAACTTGGTCGCGATGCAATACTTCGCGAATTGCATGTAAAGGTTTCTGCGTATCACGCTTAATTGGCATACTTAATGGGGCACCTCTAGGTCCAATCAATGAATGTACATAGGGTGTTGTAGTGGTTGCCCCCTTACTGGTGACGACACCAATTTCTCCATTCTCCAACTTCACAAAAGTACCAATTGGATAGGTACCGAGCTCACGAATAAAGAGGGTCACCAACATCAAATCGACCGTCGTTTTTCCGCCAATCAAAATATCACGCAGCGCCGCATTCGGCAGTAAAGATTTACGATAACTACGGGCGCATACACGAGCACAATAGCGATCGGCGATTGAAATTATCTTTGAATTTTGAGGGATCTCTGGCCCACGCTTTTTGCCGGGGTATCCCGATCCATCTTCATTCTCATGATGGAATAAAATCCAACTTAACCAAGCCTCATCGCGAACTCCTGCCGCGATCAATTGATCAACACTTTCCTGTGGATGCTTATAAATTAGCTCCTGCTCTTCGGGGCTCAAACCCTCACTCTTTTCCTGCAAGCGCTCCTGTTGACGCAGCATGCTCAAATTCATCGTGAGCGCAGCAGCAGCCAACATCGTAATTTCTTCTTCAGATTTTTTCAGGGCGCGAGCAATTACAATCGAAACGATGGCAGTATCAACACAGTGCCTAGCGGAGTAATTTCCCTCCTGGTGCAGCAAGATGCAACCAAGGGCCACGTCTGTATCAAGGAAAGTCGCGACAACGATCTGTTTCGCCAATGCTAAGAACTTAGCCCTCGCCTCACTTTCAGCAATCAAGTTATAAGACAAGTTGCGCAAATCTGCTCTTACTTCAGTAACGATGCGTAAGACCGAAGGAAGTTCGACGACTTTGGGGATTTTTTTGTCACGAGAAGATTGATCAAACTTATCGCCATCAACATACAGGCCGCGCTCAATCAGCACTTCCACTTGGTGCTCACTGTTCACCACAAAACCACGACGTAGAAGAAGGTTGCCGTCGCTACCATAGATATCCCATTGCAAGGGTTGCCCCAGCACGATATCCGACATGGAAATGCGTTTGTTTGACATGCAATACCTCAAGAAAAGATTATCTAATCCATTCAAAATCTGGCAAAGCTGAATCATAAAACTATGAAACTGTATCGTATCAGAGTATTGCCTTAATGCATGCTTTTCTTCTGTGTATAGGTGAAACTCGGGTGTTTACTGCTAGTTTTGTCGTAAAAACAGCAATGAGACCGACAAATGACCCAAACTTAAATCGAGAAACGCCAGCCGCGGCGCCGCAAACAATACATCAGGGCACCAAAACACAATGTGAACATTAGGGCAAAGAAAAACGAAGCAAAGGCCTCACTACTACGCTTTACGATGGCAGCGACCAGCCACTGCGGATAAATAAAGGGCATCGCATTGGTAGCGGCAATAATGCATGTTGCTACCCATGCCCCCGCATAAGCTAGGATCGCGTTTACCCCAAAACTTTGCCCTAAGGCGGGTAGCCCCTTTTGATCAATCAAGTAATGCAAGACCGCGATAACGACAAAACCCCAACCGCAAGTCCAACAAACGAAGGAGGAGGTCCACAATTGCTTATTCCAGGGCATTACATCTGACCATATCCATGCCAAAGCGATCAGAACTAGACCGGCCAAAACTAATTTTAGGACCTGTTTCGCGCGCAACAAAAGACGGGCCGCAACAATACCCAGCAAGACATTGACGGTGGCTGGCAAGGTGCTCAACAGGCCTTCAGGCTCGTGGGCAAGAAACGTGACTGGATCAAATTGATATGCCAAAGGTCCGAGTACGAGGGTATCGATGCGGTCAACTAAATTAAGATCCGCTTGGTACGTTCCTGATGACGCGAGCAGCAGCCAGTATCCCAAAAGAATTCCACAACTGAGAACCACGAGAGCTAGTGTACTTCGCAAGAAAATCAAAGCAGTTGATGCCAGAAAAAAACAAAGCCCTATTCGTTGCAATACACCGAATAAGCGAAACTGGCGGTCGGGTATCAACACCATCGCAATCAGATGTAAAGCAAACCCCAATAGGATAATTTTTCCCGCGCGCCACCATGCTGATGTCAATAAGTGAAGAGCAGGCATTTTGCCAAGCTTCGCTGCCAACGCAAGCTCAAGTGAAACACCGACAATCAACAAAAAAAATGGGAACACAAAATCGGCCGGAGTACAGCCGTGCCATTGCGCGTGCTCTAACCAAGAATAGACATGCGACCAATCTCCGGCATTATTCACGAGCAACATTGCTGCCACCGTTAAGCCACGAAAGGCATCGATTGAGCTAAGACGCATCGAAGGCAATTGAGGCATAGTCATGTTTCATCCTAAAAAAGCATCATCATGAACCGCCAAAATAGGCGCGCACAATAATTATTAGTCAATACCAGTCAAGTAAAACTTGGCTTTAACATAGAAGATCTCACAGCAACATTTACTGTCGCAAATAAGCTCACATTCTAGCCTCCATCGTAATTTTTTTGCCAATATTGATTCTTCCAATCATAAAAGCGTTGCGTATTGGTATCTAAGTGGAATTATTTATACAAAACCAGTTGACCATCAACTTCCCTCAGAGTATTTTGTCACTTCTAGGTGCAACAAAGAAGAATGTACTCATCCAAACCTGTGCAAAATAGGTGAGAGTAATTTGCTCAAACCTGCGCCTTCAATGTCAATCGACCTCTTTTTTTTGCAGATAAACATGACACAAGAAAACCACCGTTCTCCAATTCGTTGGGTCCCAAGCTTATACCTCGCAGAGGGTCTGCCGTATTTTGCAGTAGCACTGGTCGCAGGCCTCATGTACAAAAGCTTAGGCGTTTCAAACGACGAAATTGCCTATTGGACTGGAATGATCGGTTTTGCATGGGTATTCAAACCTCTTTGGAGTCCGTTTCTCGAAGCAGCGAGCAATAAAAAGTTCTTGGTTATTGCGTTCCAATTAATCGGTGGCGTGTGTTTAGGGCTGGTCGCCCTTTCAATGCAGCTTCCGAATTACTTCGCGGTTAGCATCGCCTTACTTGGTTTGGTTGCGATTGCCTCGGCGACACACGACATCGCAGCGGATGGCTTGTATATCGCCAGCCTCAACAATAAGCAACAAGCAGCCTATGCTGGCTGGCAAGGCGCTTTCTATAACGCAGCTAAATTCATTTCATTAGGTGGACTGGTCATTCTTGCAGGTCACCTAGAAAAAAGTATGCCGCCAGCCCAGGCTTGGGCTGTCGTGTTCGGCTTATTGGGATTTATGTTGATAGCCATCGCCTTGTATCACAGCTGGTCACTCCCGAAAGTGCAAAGCAATGTCAAGCAGGAATCGATGAGTAGCGTGTTCAATACCTCGCTCGACGTCATCAAAGACTTCTTTACCAAACCGGGAATCTGGTTAGCGATTGCATTCATACTCCTGTTCCGCGCTGGCGAGGGACAGATCCAGACGATAGGTCCACTATTTTTGAAGGAGCTACGTGCAAACGGCGGACTCGGATTGAGCAATGAACAACTGGGCATCGTCTACGGAACCGCTGGCACCATCGCATTTATCGGTGGCAGCATTATGGGCGGCTATTTCGCGGCGTGGCTAGGTCTGCGTCGTGCCTTGCCGTGGCTCATTATTGCGATGAATCTTCCCAATGCAGTTTTCTTCTATCTCAGCACAGCGCTACCTGAAAATATCAGCATCATCGGTGCCGCACTGAGCATAGAAATGTTTGGCTATGGTTTTGGGTTTGTCGGGTTAATTCTATTCATGATGCAAGTCGTCGCCGTCGGCAAATATCAAACAGCGCATTACGCGCTCGCGACTGGTGTCATGCAATTAGGTCTCGTCATTCCGAAAATGATTAGCGGCAAAGTACAAACAGCGCTCGGCTATGAAAAGTTTTTCATTTGGGTCTTAATCTCAGCGATTCCTGTATTGTTACTGTGTCGTTTCCTCAAAATCAAAGATCAAGAGAAAAGTGCAGGTCCCGAGAAAAATGATCTCGCGCAGCAGCTCTAATTTCAATGTAAAAGAAACCTATCACTAATAAAAATGCCTCAAGCCAAATTGCTTGAGGCATTTTTTCATCACTTTGATTGAGAACACGCTAGAAAAGCAATCAACACAAATTACATACGCAATCCTGCCTCATCAAAAAGATGGGTATGGGCCGAATCAAATGCCAGACCAACTTCTTGGCCTTTTTCTGGTAGGCGATGCAGCTGCTGCGTCTTCACTGACATTGCAGTTCCATCCTTCAAACCGACATAAACAATGCAGCTATCGCCCAAGTGCTCGACAAATTGGCATACGCCCTTCATTCCTTGGTCGATATCGACTAAGCTCACATGTTCCGGTCGGCACCCTAAAGTATAGCCTGCGCCTTTTTGGAGCTTACGCTCAAAATTTACCTTACTCCGTTGAACAAACTCACCAGTCAAATTTTGGAACACAATCTCGTCGTCAGCGACCGATTCTGCTACTACAGACAACAAATTGATCTTAGGCGCGCCTAAAAAACCAGCAACAAACAAATTTGCGGGCTTCTCGTAAAGTTCCAAAGGCTTGCCGACTTGTTCTATGCGACCAGCATTAAATACGACTATCCTATCGCCCAAAGTCATGGCTTCGACTTGATCATGGGTGACGTAAATCATCGTCGTTGCCAACTCTTGATGCAGACGACTTAGCTCGATACGCATTTGTACACGCAAACTCGCGTCTAGATTCGATAGCGGTTCGTCGAACAAAAACAATTTCGGTTGGCGCACGATGGCACGTCCAATCGCGACACGCTGTCTTTGTCCACCCGATAAATCTTTAGGCTTACGTTGCAGCAAATGTTCTATTTGTAGAATTGCCGCTGCTTTATTGACCGCAGTTTCTATCTGAGATTTATTCTGGCCACTCATCTTCAAACTAAACGCCATATTCTCAAATACCGACATGTGCGGATACAAGGCATAAGATTGAAAGACCATCGCAAGGCCACGTTTGGCAGGCGCGATCTCATTCGCCAATTGCCCTCCGAGATACAACTCTCCCGCACTGATCTCTTCAAGCCCAGCAATCATTCGCAACAAGGTCGATTTACCACAACCCGAAGGGCCCACAAACACGATGAACTCACCCTCTTGAATCTCGAGATCGATGCCTTTGATGATCTCGCTTCCATCGCCGTATTGCTTACGTATGCCTTGCAGTTTTACGTTTGTCATGCGAATTAGCCTAACTGTGGATGCACTTGCCCCAACCCCTCAAATCCAGCAACTGGCACTTCACCATCGGCGCGCACTTCATCACGCAACCATGCTTCCACCGCATCGATTGCAGGCGGTGCAAAGCCATAGGTAATTAAGGCTGGCGCAGCAATATCTAGCGTTTGAAATGGGTTCCACAAGACCAAATGTAAATCTGGTTTCCAATTTTGACGTGCATGTTCGTTGTAACGAATACGTACCGTCGACGCCAAAATGACGAAACGACCATCCTGTGGCAGACTATTCCAATCAAAATGATTGGCATCAGCAAAAGTCGTGGTCGCCACATCGTAAACACGCCCCAACATCGTCGCGACCTTGTCGGCCGAGATACCTGCTTCAGAGACGCCATCGCTGACCACATCAGCACTAATCACCAAGCGCACGGCGCTGCCAACAGCAGGTTTTTGCGGCGCACGATAAGGAGTTAAACCGCGTTTCCATGCACGCGCCATCAACTCGCGGTCGGCCGCATCTTGCTGAGACGTATATTCAGCTTGCTGACATGGATAATCATGGGCTAATTTCGCGACTCGCGCTAATTTCTTTTGCAGATCGGCATAGGGAATTTGCCCTGCTTCGATCGCATCGG
>CANHZI010000200.1 GCA_947464955.1 Oxalobacteraceae bacterium | reverse complement strand
CGTTTTTTGAAACAGCGCAAGTCACGCCAGTGCTGACGGCACATCCAACCGAAGTGCAGCGTAAGAGTATTTTGAATTGCCAAATGGTGATCACACGATTGCTAGACGAGCGTGATCGTATGCAATTGACACCAGAAGAATCCCGTGCCAATGAAGATGCTTTGCAACGTGCAGTATTAACGCTGTGGCAAACGCGTATGTTGCGTATGTCAAAATTGTCGGTGCTCGATGAAGTGGAAAATGGTCTGAGTTTTTATGACTACACGTTCTTGCGTGAGTTGCCGCACTTGTATGCAGGCCTCGAAGACTTATTGGCGAGCAAAGATCAACGATTCGAAAAAGTCGAATTGCCGAGTTTTATGCGCCTCGGTAGCTGGATTGGTGGTGACCGCGATGGTAATCCGTTCGTGACAGCGACGGTCTTAGAAAAAACTTTGGTCATGCAATCGACACGTGCGTTTAAGTTCTATTTAGAGGAACTGCATACGTTGGGGTCGCAATTGTCGATGGCCACTTTGTTAGTGAAAGTGTCGCCAGAATTAGTAGCCTTAGCTGAGCGCTCTCCAGATCATTCTCCGCATCGTGCCGACGAGCCTTATCGTTTGGCGGTTAGTGGTGTGTACGCACGCTTGGCGACGACATTCAAGAACCTGCTTGGCTTGGATCCTGTTATCCCACCTTGTGGCGTGGCTCAGGCCTACGAATCTGCAGAAGAGCTTGTGGCGGATTTGGATGTGATTCATCAATCGCTCTCCGAAAATGGCTCGCTCGGTATTACCCGCGGTCGCTTACGTCATTTACGTCGCGCTGTGCGCGTGTTTGGATTCTATTTGGCGCCTATCGATTTGCGTCAAAATTCAGATGTGCATGAACGCGTGGTAGCAGAGTTGCTGCGTGCAGCAAATCCTGAGCTTGATTATTTGAGCTTAAATGAAGACCAACGTATCGAAGTCTTGATTGAAGAGATTAGCTCAGCGCGTCCTCTGGCATCTCCATACTTGGTGTATTCGGAAGAGACTCAATCAGAGTTGGCGATTTATCGTGCAGCCTGTACCGCACAAAAACGCTACGGCAGAGGTGCTGTGCCGAATTGCATCATCTCGAAAACCGATGGTGTTTCCGATATGCTGGAATTGGCTTTGCTACTAAAAGAATCTGGCCTGTTGCACCCAGCCGAAGGTCGCCTCGACGTCAATATTATTCCTTTGTTTGAAACCATTGGCGACTTACAAAATAGTGCGCCAGCGATGGATAGATTGTTAGGGATTCCTGCTTATGCGCGACTTTTGACAAGTCGCAATAACGCGCAAGAAGTGATGTTGGGTTATTCCGATAGTAACAAAGACGGTGGCTTCTTAACTTCAGGTTGGGAACTTTATAAAGCAGAAATCGATTTGGTTGAGATCTTCGCCAAACATCAAGTTCGTCTGCGTTTATTCCATGGCCGCGGTGGTTCTGTTGGCCGTGGTGGTGGACCAAGTTATCAGGCGATCTTGGCGCAACCCGCGGGCGCAGTACAAGGTCAAATTCGTTTGACTGAGCAGGGTGAAGTCATCACTGCAAAATATGCGAATCCGGAAGTGGGACGCCGTAATTTGGAAGTGTTGGCAGCTGCAACGATGGAAGCAAGTTTGTTGGCGCACACGGAATTGGCGCCGCGTCCAGAATTTTTGAAAGCGATGGAAGAGCTGTCTAACAACGCGTTCCGCGCCTATCGCAATATGGTGTATGAGACTGAAGGTTTTGAACAATATTTCTGGGAATCGACTGTGATTTCTGAAATCGCTGGCTTGAATATCGGAAGCCGACCAGCATCGCGTAAAAAGTCGACTGCAATTGAAGATTTGCGTGCCATTCCATGGGTGTTTAGCTGGTCGCAGTGCCGTTTGATGTTGCCAGGTTGGTTCGGCTTTGGCAGTGCGGTTCAACAGTATCTGCAAGCGCATCCAGATGATGGCTTGTCGACTCTACGTGCCATGTTCAAAGATTGGTCATTCTTTTCCACCGTGTTATCGAATATGGAAATGGTGTTGGCTAAGAGTGATATCGGTATCGCCAGTCGCTATGCACAGTTGGTGAAAGACGAGTCTTTACGTAATCGCATTTTCCCGCGTTTAGAAGCGGAACACGCGTTGACGATCGATGTCTTGAAACAGATTTCAGGACGCGAAGATTTGTTATCCGATAACCCCTTATTGAAACGATCTATCGTCAATCGTTTCCCTTATTTGTCGCCACTCAATCACGTGCAGGTAGAGCTCTTGAAACGTTATCGTCAAGGCGATGAAGATGAGCGCGTGCGTCGAGGCATTCATTTGTCGATTAACGGTATCGCTGCTGGCTTGCGCAATAGTGGTTGATCGGTAAAGATTTTCTTGATTGGGCTCAGGTTTCTTTAAGTGCAAGCATATTAACTCAATAGACATTCGCGATGAAGGGGAGAGTATTTCGCTATACTCTCCCTTATTTTTTGAATTTTCGCGATGAAGACACCTTGTATTGGCATTGTTGGTTGGTCTGGTAGTGGCAAGACCACGCTGTTAGAGAAGTTAATCACTGAACTAGGGCAGGCTGGTCTTCAGGTTAATGTGATTAAGCATAGCCATCACGATGTCATTTTAGAACCGGCGCACAAAGATACGGCGCGTTTTCGTCAGGCGGGCGCGCAGCAAGTGTTATTGGCATCACCTTATCGAATTGCATTAGTGCGCGAACTGCGCGAGCAAGCGGAACCCAGTTTAGATGAGTTGTTGCAAGAATTAGCGCCAGCCGATGTTAATCTCGTCGAAGGTTATAAATGGGCCGAAATTCCAAAGATTGAAGTCTGGCGGCCTAGTTTAGGCAAGCCAGCTTTGTATCATACTGACTTATGGATTAAAGCTGTTGCTTCTGACCAAGGGCGTCCGGCGGATGCTCGGGAAGGTTTGCTTTGGCTAGATCTCGATCAAACGCATGCCGTCTTACAATATGTCATGCAATTAATTCAAGTTATGCGCGTGCCGCACGAAAAAAATTTGCCATTGCCCTAAAGTTTCTGGTGTATGCATCCGTTATCACGATTGTAGATAAGGAGAATTGTCATGGACGTTACCGGAATTGCCAGAACGGCAACCACATTAGCCGATGTGGGCGTGAGCCAGCAGGTCAGCATTGCGGTGTTGAAAAAAGCACAGGACATTAGTGAAGAAAGCGCGACAGCATTGATTGAAGCGATTCCTAATTCCAATGCCAATGTGCCTAATCTCCCACCGAATCTTGGCCGCAATATTAATACGACGGCTTGATTCTGAATTGAATCAAATAAAAACAGCACTCATTTGAGTGCTGTTTTTTTATGTCTAGACGGAACCTTTTATTTTTGTGCGAGACACATTTCAAATATTTTGAGTCAAATCAATGAATTATTGTGAAATCGCCTGCAAATAATGCTGCAATGCGAGATAATCTAGGCGAATTAAGAAATATTGCCTTGCGGCATTTTATCGTGGGGCGAGCAGTAATTTTATTCAATCATCCAAGGAATCTCTATGACAACGCCAACATGGGGCTGGTCTGAACGCCTGAGTTTGAAGCATCAATTAATGGATGCGACGCATCAAGAATTTGTGACCTTGTGTGCAGCACTCGCACAAAGTGAAGAGCAGTCGCCATTTATCGAGCGACTTGACGCTCTGATTGAGCATTCTATTGAACATTTTGAACAAGAGAATCGTTGGATGCGTGATGCGGGCTTTCCACCTGCCGCATGCCATCAAGGCGAACACGATGCGGTTCTGCAAGTGATGCAAGAGGTGCGTCGTCGTTTTGTCGAGGGTGAGCGTGATTTAGGTGAACGCTTGGCGGAAGAACTGCCATTATGGTTTGAACATCATGTTGACACCATGGATAATATGTTGGCTCAATATCTTATTAGTAACGAAATTGCAGTTGAGGCAGCGTAAGTTAATTGAGCTTAAATGAAAAAAAGCACCGCGTGGTGCTTTTTTCATTTGCAGTGTTGGAACCTGAATCTCGAATCAACCAGTTACTTTGACGCGAATGTCGCCTAGTTCTACGACTTGTCCTGGTCGAATTTTTGCTGTCTTTCTCAGTTCCTGTTGGCCATCGACCTTCACTTGACCACTAGCGACAATCACTTTGCCAGCGCCACCGCTATCGCAGACTCCAATAAGCTTCAAGAGTTGATTAAGTTCGACGAATTCGCCTTCGACTGTAAATGTAATGTCTTGCATGATCTTCCTGTTAAATCATCTATCTGAAACCGCGAGGATACACCATTTTAATTGCTTTACTAGTTTATTAAATCTGGGCAGAATCCAATTGCAGATAAATTTCGTATAAAGATCTGTAAGGTTTGTTCAGATGGTGCGACTACTCCTTGTAGTTCCTTCGTTGTGTCTGAATTACTTACTTTAGATACGTTTAATTTTATATTTGGAGAATAAACATGAGTAACAAAGCATTGATCGCAGTGGCATTGGCAAGTTTGGTAAGTTCATCTGCTGTAATGGCTGCTGATACTCCTAAGACTGAAAAGTGCTGGGGCGTCGCGAAAGCAGGTCAAAATGATTGCGCAACTAAGAATGGTAGCCACTCCTGCGCAGGCCAATCCAAGAAAGACAATGATCCAAACGAATGGAAAAAAGTACCAGCAGGTTCTTGCGAAAAGATGGGTGGTAAATTAGAAGCACCTAAGGCTTAAATCAAGTTCAATTTGCGGAAAACACTATTTTGAATTCCCCCGTATTTTCCGTATCAGATCACCTACCGACGCCAACTTTACATGGAGTTGGCGTCGGTTTGCGTACGCCGCATTACCGTCATTTTCTTGACAATAAAGTCGATGTTGATTGGCTTGAGGTCCACTCTGAGAATTATTTCGGGGATGGGGGCTTCGATCTATTTGTACTAGAGAAATTGGCGCAAGATTATCCAATTAGTTTGCATGGTGTTGGCCTGGCACTGGGCTCAGCAAATGGCATCAGTGAAGTTCATCTTGCAAAGCTCAAGCGATTGGTAGACCGCATTCAACCTGCTTTGATTTCAGAGCATCTTAGTTGGGGAAGTGTCAGTGGCCGTCATTTGAATGATCTTTTGCCTATGCCCTTGTCTCAAGAATCCCTGCATTTGATGTGTGAGCGGGTTCATTCTTTACAAGAATATTTAAAGCGTTCAATTTTGATCGAGAACGTCTCGAGTTACGTGCGGTTTGAAGCCGATCAGATGCTAGAGGCTGAGTTTCTTTGTGAACTCAGTCGTCGTACGGGCTGTGGCATATTGCTGGATGTGAACAATGTGTTTGTGAATCAGTTTAATCATGGCGAAGACGCGCAGGCCGAGCTCGCTCACTACCGTCAACAAGCGAATTCCGTTCAGGAAATCCATTTGGCCGGGCATTCTCAAATTGATGCTTGTCTAATTGATGATCATGGAAGTCGTGTGAAAGCAGAAGTTTGGAAATTGTACGAACAAGTTTGTCAGCAAATTTCGCCACAAATTCCCAGCTTGATTGAATGGGATACCGCAGTTCCTGAGATAGAAATTCTATTGCAAGAAGTTTGCAAAGCGAGAGAGATCCAAAAAAAGTATCAGGAAGTAAAACATGTCTGAATCTCTCAAGGCGATTCAAGAGCGATTCGCAGCCGCTTTGCTCGATCCGAAATCCGAGCATGTTTTGCGCGATTTGAAGCTTAAGTTTGGTTCAACGAACGATGTTCGGGCGGATCGTTTTTCTATTTACCGCGGAAATTTGCTGGCGATTTGGAGTAAGACTTTAGCGAATGCCTTTCCGGTTGTTCAGCGTTTAGTCGGCGATGAATTTTTTGAAGATCTTGCCCGCTTATACGGTCGCGCCTATCCATCCCAATCTGGGGATCTCAATTTTTTGGGTGAACATTTCCCCAGTTTTTTATCACTGCAAGAAGGCTTGCAGGGATATCCCTATATCGCCGCCGTTGCAGATCTTGAATGGGTAATTCATTGCAATTATTACCAACAAGATCAAGAGAAAATTAGTTTGCCGCAGTTTATTTCGCAAGCCGGTGAAAAGCTTCAGGAATCAAGTTTGCATTTTGCCTCCGGGGTCAGTTTGCACAAGAGTGATTTTGCTTCCTATCCTATTTGGTTGGCACATCAGGGAGCAGAAGTGGAACACTTGACTGTTCCTTTAGAAACACCGAGCTACTGCATTATTTGTCGTCCCCAATGGCAGCCAACTGTGGTTGAGCTCAGTGAAGCTAGCTTTCGCGCATTAGAGGTACTTCTTCAAGGGGAAGCTTTGGCGCAGGCTTTAGATGTGGCCTTGCAAATTCAAGCGGACTTCGACGTCGGGGGGCAATTGCAAACTTGGTTCGCTGCAGGACTTTTTGTTGGGCATTTTTGTAAGGATTAGCGGGTCAAAATCGACTATGGAGTGTCCCGTTAGCTTGATTCTGAGTTGGAAATGTACGCAACACTAGTTTCAAGCTTGTTGAAAATTCGTTGAAAGTTGATATGAATAAAATGCTCCATTTGCACCAACTAAGCACCCGTTTTGATTCCGTCATTCAAGAGTGGGGTGGAAGTTTTTTTAGCGCAGCGATTCGTGGTTTTGTATCGTGGCAATTCTTTAAAGCAGGGCTATTAAAATTGCAGGATTGGGAACTTACCCTCAGCCTGTTTAGAGAAGAATATTCCGTCCCTTTGTTGTCGCCCGAACTCGCTGCAGTAATGGGGGCCGGTGGTGAGTTGGTATTTCCCGTTTTGTTGGTGATTGGTGTTTTCTCGCGACCAGCGGCGCTTGCTTTGTTCTGTGTAAATGCGATGGCTGTGATCGCTTATCCGCAGTTGTGGTCGTTTGAATGCCCTGCAGCGATTAATGATCACTTGTATTGGGGTATCTTGTTGGGAGCCTTGTTTTTCTATGGACCTGGGCGTTTTAGTTTGGATTATTTCTTAAACAAACGCAGCGAGCGTTAGATGCTTATTTCATTTTTGATCTGAGCCTGCTTAAGTCCGATCGTGTCATCATTTCCTCATGCAATGAAAAAAGGGATCGAATGAACTGAACCCCAAAAGTTAGACAGCAACTTTTGGGGTTTTTTAATGACGAAACATGCAGAAGAATTTAAATACCGTGTAGTGCAAGAATATTTAGAGGGCCCGATGGGATATGTCGCCTTGGGTAAAAAATACGGCTTGCAGAGCTCAATGGTAGAACGTTGGGTTGG
>CANHZI010000199.1 GCA_947464955.1 Oxalobacteraceae bacterium | reverse complement strand
GGACGAGACTATTTGCAATGGGTAGACGGACCATTTGATCCTGAGTTATTTGATCGACGTGCCGCGAATAACGCACTGCTTCGAATGGCACAAAATGGATGGGGTAAAAAATAGAACAACTTCAAGACGGTCTTAATGAGGCGCTTACGATATGTCGCACTGAATTCAGTTGTATCAATCCATTGCAATTGGAGTTGGATAACAGTATCTACGTGGGCTACTTGCTCGTACCGCTGTTACCCTACATTACAAGGGCTGAACTCAATGTTTCAATATTGGAACAAGAAATAGCTTCAACGTCTCCCAATAATCACTTTGCTGCTCCAAATTTTCATGTGTACCATTGGGGAAGAGCTTAAGTTGTTTGCGTTGTGCGGTGCTAACCTTATATAGGTGCTGCGACATGACGTAAGGCGCCTGCTCATCTTGCTCACCGCTCATAATTAATGTGGGAACAGAGATTTTTGGAAAAACTTGTAGGCTATCTAGCTTTGCCAATTTTGGGTCCACATTAAACCTGAGAAATGGTTTCGCATACCATGGGGTTCTCGAATCAATCCACTCATTTACGTTGGTACCAGACCCTTGTATCATGAATGCCGCTAAGCCACTAGTTTGACTTTCTTGTGAGGCGACTTTAACACCTACAAAACTTCCCAATGAAAATCCATGGATGACGATCGGCGCATCGTTTGCCTCTGGTCGCATACGCATAGTTTCAAATACTTGCAGACCGTCTGAAAAAAGATCGTCCCAATCTGGATTACCACCACTCTCGCCGTAACCACGAAAATTCATGGCGAGAATATTTGCATGCATAGTGTCGCGATATTGAACCAGAAAAGGGATGCTATCCTCAACAGCGACTTTCGACGCCCCGAACCACACCACATTAACCACTGCATTTGGCTTAGCTAAAAAGTAACCGTGCAAAACCGTACCATCTTTGGCAGTGATAGACACCCGTTCAATCGAGGCATCAACTTTGGCTTGAGCAGGCTTTGGATGAATAATTCCGCTATTGTTCACATTCACTGTGATACATGCCGAGAGCGAGGCGCTTAATACAACAAGCAGAAGCAATAAAACGAGGGACTTACCATACGACAGATTAACTTCTTTCACAGTGACCTTTCTTTGATCTGAATTTTTTTTAGATGCGGTAGAGACTTCGTTTGCAAAGTCATTACGAGTAACGATTTTAGTTTTCGACATTCAGAAACTTTTTCAAGCTTTATCACCCTGCAAAATCTATGCCACTCTTTCTTTGAGCGTAAATTCAAACCTTCCAGTCAAAATCTTCAAAACAGACTATGAAAAGTGTCCGATATCGAACATTTGCAAAAAAATCTGCGAACACAGCGGACACTTTTATTGTGATTGTGTATGTATTTCAATTCCTCACTTTATGCACACCATAGATCTAACGTGCGATATCGTGGTGATTCAAACTAATTGCGATCAGCCGCAAGTAAACATCTAAACTCACTATTTCTGAAGAACTCAATAAGCTCGCGTAGGTACGATTGAAGCGAAGCGTAATCGTACGCATGTCGACCACCACCGCCAACACGACTTTCGAAATCACCGCAGCAGTCCAGAAGATAAGTTCCGGTCTTCACTTCTAAAAAAAAAGGAATAAGACCCCTGACATACGCATTTCATCAATCCATGATCTAGAGAATGTCCGTGAACATCATCGACATGCAGATGAAAATTAAGATCATCACGAATCAAATTTTCCCATTAATGTCGCTGCAACAGATTGGCCGTAGAACGCCAAGTCACGCTGGCACAAATGCGCGCCGTTCATTTTTTTCCGATAAAAGAGTTGTGAATGTTTGCGATGACTTGCGTACGATTACGCTGCGCTTCAATCGTACCTACGCGGGCTGATAGCCTCTCTCAAAAGACTGGTACTCGACAAACTGAAATGAAAGTTCCTCGTCTGACTTTGAGAATTCGTACTCGGTGACTGGTCTAGAGTCATGGAACGCGTTGCCGAAGTGGGTCGTTGGCTGAAAGTGTTCGGATGGACACAAGGATACCGCGCCAACTGTTTGGCATATAACAAACATTAAAAATGCGATGAATACTTTATATTGCATAACCCTGAGCTGCCCGGAACTGAACGCAACGCACAAAAACCGGAGAGCTGATGATTGAAGAAATGCTGGCCGTCGAAATGCCAACATGCGCAGTTTCCGCGTCGAGCGTCGTGTTAGAGAGCATGCTTACCCACCCCATAAAATAATCGCCGCCTTATTTCTGCCGGCCGCCACATTGAAGAATTGGTACATCGGCTCAAACAGCCATGAATCTGCATCGCAACCGACCTCCTTAAGAAGGCTCTCGAAGAAGGATTTGCCGTTCTTCTCGATTTCTCCCGCAATTGACTTGACCAGATCAGCGTCGAGAAAGACAACGCTTGGATCGTCGAACTCGTCAGTCTCGGCTCTAAGTTCACCAATAAAGAGTCTGGCCAAAGGTCCGGGGACTTCCTTCAAAGCTAGTTCCCATGCAGGAATAGATTCCTCTGCATTGCACGATGGACTGTTTTCAATATGCAGCTCACCTAGGGCGTCATACCACTCGGCCTTGCTCACACATTCGGTCAGAAAATCACGCGCGCTGTTTTCAACCTCATAAAGAAATCCGAAGCTCATTGGTGCACTCTAACGAATAGCGTTTATCCGCCGCACCGGAAACGCAAAATAGAAATCCGCGAACATTGCGGCGGATAAACCTTGTTGGACTGAACCGAAGGAAGTCGGTTGATTAAGCGGATTGTATGCGAATTGATCGCTTGATTGCTAGTAGATTGGCAAGGAAATTATTCAACTTATGTCGAAGTTTAGATGTTTGGGTGATCGAGGATGATGGCGGTCTTTCCTTGTGGAAGTGTTTTACTTGAATTGTCGAGCTTCGGCGAGAATGAGCCCGAAGTTCGGGTAAGAACTTATTTTGAATTGCGGCATGTAAGCAAGGCGATGGGATCATGGCGGTGGCCCTGTCGTTAATACTGATCGGTGCTTGGCTGCTACGATGACCTCAATCACCTGCATTGCGCCAAGACCACAATGCGGGCAACGTAGTATGTCGATCTGGCTTACCCGCAGCATAAACGCTTGCACCCCCTCAATGATGGCGGGCTGTGGCTGCGGCATTTGTAGCGTCAATCGACATTGCGCTAGCTTCTCCTTCTTGTGACAGTTAGCGAGTACACCGTAGTGACGGATGAGCTTGAATCCGGTCGGTAAGACGTGTTGCAAGAAGCGTCGAGTGAACTCGCTTGTCGGTAATTGCTCGACGCGTTTTTTGCCAGTTTTCGCGTTGTCACGCACTTTGAATCGCATCGTGAAAACGAAATCACATAGACGAAAAAAACGGGCATGCTCACACATGCCCGTTCTTCTACCAAACTAAAACTTCAGCAAGTAATTACTCGTAATCACTCATAGGAACACAAGCACAGAACAAGTTACGATCGCCGTAGACGTTGTCCGCACGACCTACTGGTGCCCAGTATTTTTGCTTACGCAATGCTGGTACTGGGTAAGCTGCCACTTCGCGGCCATAGGCGTGATTCCATTCGTTGGCAACCAATACTTCAGCCGTATGTGGTGCGTTTTTGAGTGGATTGTCTTTGGCGTCGAATTCACCGCTAGCGACTTTAGCGATTTCTTCACGGATCGCGATCATGGCGTCGATGAAGCGATCCAACTCAGCTTGGGATTCGCTTTCTGTTGGTTCGATCATCAAAGTGCCTGGCACTGGGAAGCTCATCGTTGGAGCGTGGAAACCGAAGTCGATCAAACGTTTTGCCACGTCTTCATTGGAGATGCCTGTTGCATCTGTCAATGGACGCAAATCCAAAATACATTCATGCGCGACCAAGCCATCGTGGCCTGTGTACAGCACTGGGTAATGGGGGGCCAAACGTTTAGCGATGTAGTTCGCTGCCAAGATGGCTGTTTCTGTTGCGGCTTTCAAACCTTCTGCACCCATCATGGCGATATACATCCATGAGATTGGCAAAATGGAAGCGGAACCGAAAGGTGCAGCACTGACCGCAGAGATACCTGCTTCGCTACGGACGTAACCGTTAGAGCGTTGGTTCGGCAAGAATTTTGCCAAGTGTGCACCAACAGCAACTGGACCAACACCTGGGCCGCCACCACCGTGAGGGATACAGAATGTTTTGTGCAAGTTCAAGTGACTGACGTCGCCACCGAATTTGCCTGGAGCCGCTACGCCAACCAATGCATTCATGTTCGCGCCGTCGACATACACTTGGCCACCGTGTGCATGAACGATTTCGCACAAAGTTTGAATACCTTCTTCAAACACACCGTGAGTAGATGGATAAGTTACCATCGCTGCTGCCAAATTGGCGCTGTGTTTTTCTGCTTTGGCTTTCAAATCAGCCAAATCCACGTTACCGTTTTCATCGCACGCAACCACAACAACTTCCATGCCCACCATAGAAGCAGACGCTGGGTTAGTACCGTGTGCTGAAGATGGGATCAAGCAGATATTACGATGTGCATCACCACGTGATTGGTGATAAGCCTGAATGATCAACAAACCTGCGTATTCACCTTGGGAACCGGCGTTAGGTTGCAAGGACACGGCATCATAGCCTGTCGCTGCGCACAACATCGCCTCTAACTGATCGATCATTTCGCGATAACCAACCGTTTGATCGTTTGGCGCGAATGGATGGATGTTAGAAAACTCTGGCCATGTCACTGGAATCATTTCGGAAGTGGCATTCAACTTCATCGTGCATGATCCGAGCGGGATCATCGTGCGATCTAATGCCAAGTCTTTATCTGCCAAGCTACGCAAGTAACGCAGCATTTCGTGTTCTGCGTGGTAACGGTTAAACGTTGGGTGCGTCAAGTAGCTTGTTGTACGTGCCAATGCTGCTGGGAAGGCATCTGCCACACTTGCTTCAGTCACGTCAAACGCTGGAGCTGCTTTACCTTGGCCGAGGATAGTCCACAAAGCTTCAACGTCTGCACTTGTTGTGGTTTCGTCCAAAGACACGCCAACTTGTGTCGCGCTGATCTGACGCAAGTTATAGCCCGCTGCTTGCGCTGCTGCGTGAACTGCTGCAGCATCAGCAACATTGATTGTCAATGTATCGAAGAAAGAAGTATTTGCGATCGCTACGCCCATTTGTTTCAAACCAGCGGCCAAAGTGCCAGTTAAACGGTGTGTGCGTTGGGCGATTTGTTTCAAGCCTGCTGGGCCATGGTAGACCGCGTACATCGAAGCAATCACTGCCAACAATACTTGCGCTGTACAAATGTTAGATGTCGCTTTTTCGCGGCGGATATGTTGTTCGCGAGTTTGCAATGCCAAACGGTAAGCTTGTTTACCTTGCGCATCAACAGTCACACCGACCAAACGGCCTGGCATAGAACGTTTGAATGCATCTTTCGTGCCCATATAACCAGCGTGTGGACCACCAAAACCGAGCGGCACACCGAAGCGTTGGCTGTTTCCGACGACGACGTCGGCACCCCATGTGCCTGGCGCTTCGATCAAGGTCAATGCCAACAAATCTGCAGCGGCGATCACCATCGCGCCTTTAGCATGCACGGCAGCGGTAAATTCGCGGTAATCGCGAATTTCGCCATCAACACTTGGGTATTGCAAGAGTACGCCGAAGCAGTCATTTTCGATAGCTTCATTGCCTGTCAATGTGCGCACTTCTACGCCCAAAGGTTTAGCACGTGTTTCGATGATTTCACGTGTTTGTGGCAAGACGTCATGCGCTACATAGAACACGTTAGAGTTCGATTTACCAACACGTTGGATCAAGGTCATCGCTTCGGCAGCGGCTGTACCTTCGTCGAGCATAGACGCATTCGCGATATCCATGCCAGTCATATCCATGATGACTTGTTGGAAGTTCAAAATCGCTTCTAAGCGACCTTGAGAAATCTCTGGCTGGTATGGCGTGTAAGCCGTGTACCACGCTGGGTTTTCAAAAATATTACGCAAAATCACGCCAGGCGTGTGCGTGTTGTAATAGCCTTGGCCGATGAAAGACTTGAGCACTTTATTTTTGCTCGCCAATGCCTTCAATGTTGCCAATGCTTCAGTTTCAGATTTCGCTTCTGTGAATTGCGCCAATGGCAAAACATTCTTACGACGGATGTTCGCTGGAACAATCGCATCGATCAAGGCTGTACGATCCGCATAGCCCAACACTTTGAGCATAGCAGCTTGTTCTGCTTCAGATGGGCCGATATGACGGGCGATAAAGGCATCATGTGCCTCAAGTTGGGAAAGGCTAGTACGTGTCATGGTATTTGGGGGATAAAAACGTGTTAGATCAGATTTGGGCAAGACTCGGAAGAATCAATGGTCCCGAGGAAGTTTTGTGCCCGTAGAAATTCAATTTTCGGGATGCAGTACGAGGCAAGTTACAGAAAATATGCACAGCAATATGTCAATATTGCGCGCATTTGCAACACCGGAATGCTCCCGAGAATTGGGTTTATGCGGACACAAAAAAAATTAGCCGATATTTTTTTGGTATGCTTCTGCGCTCAACAAGGCATCAACATCTGCTGCATTCGCTGGCTTCAATTTGAACAACCACGCATCGAATGCGCCTGTATTGATAGAAGCTGGCTCATCAACGACTGCGTCGTTCACTGCAACAACTTCACCAGCAACTGGTGCGTACACGTCGCCCGCGGCTTTCACAGATTCAATTACGCAGCAATCTTTACCAGCAGCCAAGCTTGCGCCCACTTTCGGCAAGTCCACGAAAACGATATCGCCCAATGCGTCTTGCGCGAAGTCTGTAATGCCAACGGATACTGTACCGTCTGCTTCAACGCGTACCCATTCGTGGGATTCTGTGTATTTACGATCTGCTGGAATTGTCATGTTGTTCTCCAAAAAAATTTGAATTGTTTAACTCTAAAAAACTAAAAATCGAAAACTTAAAAATCAATACTTAAAACCTGAAACCACCTTCGGGACCACAGAACTACTGCGTTCGCCGAGCACTTTATTTCACGTCGTTCCTGCGAGGGCAGGATCCCAGTGTCTTTAGTTTTTTACGCCGCTGAATTCCCGCCTTCGCGGGAATGACAAGACTAAAACTTCTGCGTACTCTGCGCCTCGGCGACGAAAAAATAATTAAGCAACCAATACCTTACCATTACGCACAAACGGAAGCTTC
>CANHZI010000198.1 GCA_947464955.1 Oxalobacteraceae bacterium | reverse complement strand
CATGACAGGCCCAGATAGTGATCTGTGGTTGAACGCAGCGAGTGCGGTTGATTACTACGACAGCGCAAACTGTGCTGAGTATGGTACTTGCGGTTATCAAACTAAATTGGCTGATGCCGTTTTGAAGACGAGTTATACCTGCAGCCCAACCATTAAGATTCGTGCTCAGGATATGACCACGCAACAATTGCAAGACTCTTGCAACATCCTCGGCGCCGAAGAGACGTATTTCCACAAAATGCTGTTGACGAACAACACGCCTCTCCCGAATGACAATAATAAGTCTTTGGAATTAGTCGTGTTTGATGACTACACTAACTACAGCAAGTATGCCGCAGCCATCTATGGTATCGGTACTGATAATGGTGGTATGTACTTGGAAGGCAATCCAGCCGATGTGAATAATCAAGCGCGTTTCATTGCACATGAGGCGTCCTGGTTACGCCCAACTTTCTCTGTTTGGAACCTTGAACATGAGTATGTGCATTACCTCGATGGTCGCTTTAATATGGCTGGCGATTTTTCAGCTAGTACGGCAAAGCCAACGGTATGGTGGATTGAAGGTGTGGCGGAATATTTGTCACATAAAAATAATTACCAAGAAGCGATTGATGCTGCCAAAACTGGTAGCTACAAACTGAGTACCATCTTTGGTAATACATACTCGATGTCTGATTATGTCGCACGTGCTTACCGCTGGGGCTACATGGCAGTGCGTTTCATGAATGAGAAACATCGTAGCGATATGGATGCGATGGTCGCGAAATTCCGCACTGGCGATTACAGCGGCTATCAAACTTTGGTGAATAACATCGGTACTCGTTATGACACTGAGTTTGCCAATTGGGTACAAGCAGCGACAGTTGCTGGCGAACCGCCATTGCCAAGCACACCCGTCGTAACTTTGCCAACGTGTTCCTCGACTTCGCAACTCGGTAAGAATTGTTCGATCAAGAACTTAAGTTCGTCTAGCCAAACCTATGCGTACATTATGTTGCCAGCGGGTGCAAAAAATCTGAAATTGTTCACGAGTGGTGGCACCGGCGACGTCGATTTGTATGTGAAAAAAGGCGCGTACCCAACGACGACGTCTTACGATGCAGCTTCATTGAAAGCAGGTAATGATGAAAGTGTATTGTTGGCAACGCCGACGACGGGTCAGTGGTACTACATTACGCTGCGCGCTAAGCAAGCTTTTAACGGCGTGACTTTGAGCGCGACTTATGAATAGTAACGATTAGGTCAGGGTGAACCTGATTCAATCTGCGGTCTCCCACTGGGATTGAATTTGACAACCGGAAGCTCGCAATAAGCTTCCGGTTTTTTTGTTTTTAAAGTGGAAACATAGGGCTAAGAAGAGAAGAAAAGTGCTGAAAATTTGCGCAAAACTATTGCCATGTGGAAAAATCTAAATTAGAATGCGTGCTTTCCACATGGAAATTGTTTCTTGTGGGCATTTGTTCAACTTCTTCCTTTAATAGTGATATGAAAAAATTTTTGTTAGCGTTGAGTTTATTGAGTGCAGTAGGCGTAGCAAATGCCGCAGAGGTAGCGCCAGTAGTTGAAAAGCAAACATGTGAAAAAGCCGTTTATCCAAAATCGGCATTAATGAATGAAGAAACTGGCACGGTCATGTTGTCTGTTTTGGTTGGCCCAGACGGCAGCGTTGTGGATTCCAAAGTAGATCAATCTAGTGGTTCTAAAACGTTGGATAAAGCAGCAGTTAAAATCTATTCTTCTTGCAAATTTAAGCCATCCTTGAAAGATGGTAAGCCACAACAAGCTTGGGCAAAATTAGAGCATATCTGGAGCCTTTCCTAATTGTAGGTTTAGCTTCCAGTAATAAAAAAACCGCAGACTTGATCTGCGGTTTTTTATTGGCGAGTCGCTTTTTGGAGATTCAATAACGAATATTGAGTCTGCGATACAAAAAACTCAGTACAAACAAAGGTCCTATCAAGAGATAGCGTAGGTCTTCGAAGAAAGAGGGTTTTTTGCCTTCGATTTTGTGACCAATGAACTGAAAAATCCATGCCACCACAAATACAGCGCCCGCGCTAGGTAAGACATAAGCAGGGGGAATACTCTGTAAGATCGCGAGCATCACGCTGGCCATGATGGCCATGCCAACGGCGAAAGTAAATGAGAGCGTAAAGTAGTAAATCAACGCGAGCAGGGCGCCACCTAAAGCCGCCCAAGGGTGGATTGCCCAGATCAACCCAAGTACTGTCCACATAATGGTTGGCACGCATACGAAGTGGATTTTTTCATTAGTAGGGTTGCGATGACTCTCTGCATAATGATTCAAGAGTCGATCGACTTCGCGCTCACCTGTTGATGAATTGATATTGTTAGAGTCTTGTACGATAGTCATGTTGTCTCCTAATACTATTTTTGTAGAAGCAGCTTACGACAAAATCGTGGTCCTAGAAAGTACAGTTGTGCAGTTTAGAGTGGATCTACCACCCGTCAAGGCTATTTGATTTCTTGGTATAGTGGTTTTTTAAACTTCACAGGGCGTACATCGAGACGAATCTCGGACACCGTAAAGTTGTCCATGCCAGACTGGCTGCTAAAGTAGCCTTTGCTGTCGGCGGTTTTTTGAAACTCAAACTCAAAACCGAGAGAGGGGCTTTTGCTACGTGCATCAAAGGCCAAGCCTTTTAACGAACGCACTGGGCTCTCGATAAGATTACTCATGAGTTCTACGACAGCGGTATTAGCCAATATGTCGCTATACATCCTCGGCTGTTGATCAGCTTCTTCACTTTGAGTTGATTTGATCAATTCTTTATCCGCTGAAGGGGTGATTGTTTTGCTGATGAGGTCGAGTTTGTCGCCATGACTGAGGTAACTAATTCGCGCGTTTTGGATTTGGAATTGTGTTTGATTCGATTTTTTTTGTTGCTGGCTCAGATCCAAAACAATCACACCTTTATAGCCAACCACTTCCATACTGCGCTGCTGGAAAATAAACATCGCGGTATTTTCATCAACGCCTAAACCAAGAGGAATTTGTTGGCTTTGCATTACAGGTAGCATGCGGGCAAAACGTCCGCGAATAATTAGATGTTGGTCGACGAAAATATTTGGTCCGATGAAACCCAGACCTTTATCTATTTCACGCCCGACTTGAATTTCATTTTGCAAGGTATGCAACACCGATTTCGCGTTTGAGAACATCGTCTCACTCATGATTGCTGCACCAGCGCTAGTGCCGGCGATAAGGCCACCGCGGCGATATAGATCCCAGATGGCATCGAGCAAAGGTGTTCGTGTTCCGTCTTCGTTAAATAAGACTTTGGTGATTCTGCTTTGGTCACCACCTGAAAAGTATACAGCGTTTGTGTTCTTCAATTGCGCTAACCATTGGGCATCGCGGTTGACCTTGGCATAAGTCGGCTTACCATCTTGGTCCAAATATTTGACCGATAAAGGCAGCAGATAAGCATCGGCGCCATATTGCTTGAGTACCTTTACGACATTTTGGCCGGTACGATCGGGATTGGCTGAAGCCGCAGGAATAATCGCGATTTTTGCACCTTGACCACCGGCTTCCTGCACAATTCTTTGCCATACCACGTTGTTGTCGTAACGCAGTGCGCCACCAATGATCGCCAAGCTTCCTTTTACCTGTGTGTTGGTTTCGGCCTTCGCCGTCATGCAGGCGCCAAACAAACATGAGCCGAGACAGACAATAGAAAGCGCTCGTTTGAAACCCGCGAACACTGAAATATCTAGGAAAACACGAAGTTGAGGAAAATGCGACATGGCGATACTCGATAGAAAAGTGAATCGGCCTAAATGCGGACGAATGAGATCAAAAAAAAGGGTAGCACACATTCGATGCTACCCTCAATGCGGGAGAAATACCGCACAAGAAAACAAAGTAAAACAAGAATCGATGAGTGGCCACTTTGGAGGAAGTCGATACAACCACCCATCTCTTCGATCGCGACCAGACAAGCTAGCTCTTGGTAAGAGCTAGCGAGCACGCGGTCAACGTGCTCATGAAACACAAAGCTTACTTAAATGAATAACCGAAACGTACGTAGAAAGCACGGCCGCGTGGATCAACATAGGTCGAATCAAAGCCAGCAAAATAAGTCAGAGTTTGGTTCGAGAAAGGTGGCTTAGTGTTTGCCAAATTCAAGATACCTGCGCTGAGTTTGATGTCTTTAAATCCGTAGTACGCTGTTTGCAAATCCCACAAGCTGTACGAAGCAACAGTCGGACGCTTACCATTTGGATCCAATTGCTGATCTTCATGATGCAATTGGAAGGTGTTGGACAGAGTGAAACCCCATGAACCGATATCCCAGTCTGCGCTCAAACGATGACGCCATTTTGGTGTCACGTATTCAAAGCCCCATTTGCCGAGGTTGTCAAAGACTTTAGAGCCTTCAGCAAATTGCTGCTCACTCTTCGTCATCAATGTACCCGACAGACGTGTTGTGACTTTGCCGTAGCCATCAAATTTCGTACGATACGCCAAGTTGAGATCAATACCGCTCTTCGTTTCTTTACCTTGGTTTTGCGCTGTTAATGCCCAGTTTGTAATGTAGCCATCGCTGTCACGCGTGATAAATTTTTCTACGTAAGCAGGATCAGTATCAATCAAAGTTTCAGGAGCAAACTTGACAACGTCTGTTTTACGAACAGTCCAGAAATCAACGCCAGCGGAGAATGCTGTTGCTGGTTCCCACACGAAACCGATCGAGAACTGTTTGGATTTCTCTGGTTTCAAATTCGGATTACCGGCTTCTGTCGTTGGGATTTGGTCGCTAAAGCACTGTGAGTTGTATTTGGCGCAGCCAATCGTATCGAAATACAAACCACCCGTTGATGTTTCGACTTTGGATGGATCTAAGTCTTTCATCGTCGGTGCGCGGAAGCCAGTGCCGAAAGATGCACGGAACAAAACTTCTTTATTTGGTTGGTAGCGCAAGGCGATTTTCGGATTCGTAGAACTGCCAATATTGCCGCCGTAAGAATCATGACGCAAAGCCAATTGTGAGCTTAACTCTTTGGTCAATGGTACTTCCAATTCCGCAAAGACCGCTTTCACATCGCGAGACTCAGAAACGCGACGAGATTTCGATGTGGAGTAAATTGAGCCAGACAGAATTTCGTCAGAAGAGTTGTCTTCTAACTTTTCACGGCGGAACTCAAAGCCTGTTGCGATACCAATCGGGCCCGCATCAGTTTGTCCGATTTCACGTGTAAAGCGAGCATCAAATACGTCACTCGTTGATTTACCGGCACGGCCATCGATGTTACGTTCAGCCGAGTCAAGTAATGCTTGGCCTTCTGCGGTTTGTGCGCCGAATGGATTGATTTTGCCCGTTCTAAATGCAGCCAATAATTTAACGCGGTCATAGTAGCCGTTGGTCAGAGTTTGAGTGTTGTCTGACACTGAATGTGCGTAGGCTGTGTTGTAATCCCAACCAGCGATCGTACCTTCGCTACCCAACAATAAGCGTGATTGATCCGATTCTTGACCATTGGTACGTGCACCACCTGGTGTTAAACGAATACGTACATTGAATGGTTTGCCGTCCGTCGCCACCTTCACGCCAGCGGAGTTCACATAGAATGCTGGGTAGAACGGTCCGCCTGCTGGGTAAGTCCATGCACTGCTGCTTGTACCACCGTTACCATTGACACCGGTTGGTGACAGGCGATATTTCGCTTCATTTTTTGACGCTGTAAATTCAGCAAAGATAGTGTGGTCAGCATCAATTGCTAAAGTAGCGCGGCTGATGAAATTTGTTTTTGCAGATTCTGGGTAAATATCAGCAGCTGCTTGATAGTCAAAACGGCAAGCGCCGCTGATGTTAATGCTCGCTGGAGGTGCGCAATCAGGAGCACTAGGATTACCCAAATATCTTCTTCCTGATACAGAGTAAATACCAGCAGGGAAAACGTTAGCAGAGGTGAAGTTGTCAGGATAGCCGCGTGCTTCTAATGGACGCCATGCGCTGACCGCAAAATCACGCTGTGCTGTGCGCAATTGACCATACTTTTTATGTTGGAGGCTGGCAAATACATTGAAACCATCTTTGTTCAAGTCACCGTAGCCAGCCAAAATGCTGATATTTTTGTCGCCACCGCCACCTTCTTGGGTGCGTGCCGCGCCAGCATTGATTTCAAAGCCTGCGAAATCTTTGCGTGTGATAAAGTTGATGACACCACCAACCGCATCAGCACCATAGACCGCCGATGCACCGTCCTTCAACACTTCAACGCGCTCGAGTGCAGACAATGGAATGGAGTTCAAATCCGTGCCTTCACCACCGAATGCAAACGCTGCCAAACGACGGCCGTTGAGTAAGACCAAAGTGGAGGAGACACCTAGACCGCGCAAGTTAGCGCCAGACAAACCGCTTGAACCAGGCTTGTCACTGATACTGGCAGATTCTTGTGTATAACCAGTGTTAGCGCTCAGCGTGTTTAATAATTGCTCGGCATTGGTTGCGCCGGTTTTTTCAATCTCAATACGGTTGATGATTTGCACTGGAAGTGCAGTTTCAGCATTAATGCGTTTGATTGAAGAACCTGTGATCTCAATTTTTTGCACAGCAGGTTCGGCAGCTTTTTCTTGTGCGAATGCGGTATTTGCAGAAATACTCAGCATTGCCATCACGCCCAGTGCGGACCATGTTGCTGATGTGATTTTCTTCGGCACAGATGGGAAGCGCTGTGTGCCTGGTTTGTAATTACTCATCTTTATTGACTCCTCAGGTTTAAAATAATGCTGCAAAAATTTTGCGAAAAAGAGATCCCGTTCAAGCACTTTTTAAAGCGCTTGTTCTTAAAAAACTATGATTGAGTGAGGGTTCTAAGGACTTACTTTTTCGGCTTGCGACTTTCCAGTTGCGAGGTTCTTGAGGTGTTATCGTTATTATGTAAATAGCCTGAGAGCGCTTCCGTCAAACGGATCGCTTTCTCGACATTTTTCTTGTTTGACACCATGATGCTACTGACGAGTGATTCAATCACAGCGATTGCTGCAGTCGAACTACTCGGAAGAACAGCATGAGTGCTTGGTGCTAGTAATAAATAATCGCCTAACTGCGCCAAAGGCGAAGCGGCGGAATCGGTGATGGCGACGATACAAGTAGAATGATGACGAGCAAACTGCGTCAAACGAATCACATCGAGCGCATAGCGTGGGAATGAAATCACCACTAAAACATCTTTATCGGTAATATTGGCCAAGTTACCTGCAGCGACTTCAGTACCACCATACCCAACAACTTCGACGACGCGATTGCAGTAAGGCTGTAAGTGCAATGCGAGCATGCCAGCAATGTGGGCGCTCAAACCGAAACCCATGATG
>CANHZI010000197.1 GCA_947464955.1 Oxalobacteraceae bacterium | reverse complement strand
GTGACGATTTCAAGCAAAGGTGTGCCAGCGCGATTGAGATCGATGCCCGTCATACCTTGATAATCTTCGTGCAGCGATTTTCCTGCATCTTCTTCAAGGTGAGCGCGTGTCAGTTCAATCACTTTGACTTCTGACTTGCCATCTTTTTCAACCACGCATGTCACGCTACCGCCTTGTACGACCGGAATTTCAAACTGACTAATTTGATAGCCTTTGGGCAAATCGGGATAGAAATAATTTTTGCGTGCAAAAATGGATTCTGGTGCGATGGTCGCGCCAACCGCCAAGCCAAATTGTATCGCTTTCTCGACAGCGCCTTTATTCATCACTGGTAAAACACCAGGAAGTGCTAAATCGACCGGACTCGCTTGTGTATTCGGCTCAGCGCCAAACTGAATCGATGAGCCACTAAAAATTTTTGAGTTTGTTTTGAGTTGGGCGTGGGTCTCAAAACCAATAACGACTTCCCATTGCATATTGCATTCCTTTTTTGAATCTGTTCGATTCCGCTGAATTATTCTCTTTACATTTCTGTAGAGCGGGTTTCACTCGCCCTACATTTTCTATTTCTTTGTGTGTTCCCCATCCCCCGTGGGCGGGAGAGGGCATTTATTCATCGCATAGTCTATGCTGCCGGCGCCTTCGCATGCCAATCTGTCGCCAATTGGAACTGATGGGCGACGTTTAATAGCTTCGCTTCAGCGAAATAATTACCAATAATTTGCAAGCCTACGGGACGCTTACTATTCTTTTCTCCTTGGCCGAATCCGCATGGAATCGACATGCCTGGCAAACCTGCAAGGCTAATGGAAAGTGTGAAAATATCAGCCAAATAGTTAGCGACTGGGTCATCCGATTGGGCACCGATATCCCAAGCTACCGTTGGCGCGACTGGTCCCATGATGACGTCGCATTGCGCGAACGCAGCTTGGAAATCTTGGGCGATCAAGCGGCGGATTTTTTGCGCTTGCAAATAATAGGCATCGTAGTAACCGTGCGATAAAACATAAGCGCCAGTCAGAATGCGGCGTTTGACCTCATCACCAAATCCTTCAGTGCGTGTCTTACGATACATGTCGTTAAGGTCTTTGTATTCAGCTGCGCGATGTCCATAGCGCACGCCATCAAAACGACTTAAGTTGGATGATGCTTCTGCTGGTGCGATGATGTAGTAAACCGGAATCGATAATTCTGTTTTTGGTAGGGAAATATCGACGATGGTCGCACCGAGTTTTTCGTACTCTGCCAAAGCTGCACGAACTGCTTGTTCAACATCGCTCGCGAGGCCTGCGCCAAAGAACTCGCGCGGCACACCGATGCGCAAGCCGTTTAGCGATTGATTCAGGTCGCGTGAGAAATCTTCCTTCTCACGTGCCACGCTGGTGGAATCTCTTTCGTCAAAACCAATCATGGCGTTCAATAGTAAGCTGCAGTCTTCTGCAGTTTGAGCCATAGGGCCGCCTTGATCGAGCGAGGAGGCAAAAGCAATCATGCCAAAGCGAGACACACTGCCATAGGTTGGTTTGATGCCCGTGATGCCGCAGAAAGCAGCTGGTTGGCGGATCGAGCCGCCCGTGTCAGTGCCTGTCACCGCTGGCGCTAAGCGTGCAGCGATAGCAGCGGCGGAACCACCTGAAGATCCTCCTGGAACAGCGCTCGTATCCCAAGGATTTTTCACAGGACCGAAGTAAGAGTTTTCATTGCTAGAACCCATCGCGAATTCATCGCAATTAAGTTTGCCTAGCGTGACCGTGCCCGCGCGATTGAAATGTTCGACGACGGTGGCATCAAATGGGCTGACATAGTTCTCTAGCATTTTGGAGCCAGCCGTGGAGCGCCAATCGCGTGTTACGAAGATATCTTTGTGCGCGATCGGAATCCCAGTTAATGCAGTGATGTCGCCGCTTGCAATGCGTTGGTCAGCGGCGGCTGCCTGCGCTAAAGTCAGAGCAGGATCAACATGGGTGAAGGCATTCAGTGTATCCGCTTGTATGCGCGCCAGATAATGTTGGGCGAGTTCGGTCGCTGAAACTTGCTTACTCTGCAGCATGGCTGAGAGTTGTTTGAGGGTGTGCTTATGCATGGTTAACTCTACGTGTTTCTGTGTATTCAATGGCATGCCGCTAGCGATATGAGTAGCAGCTTTGCGCAAGTTGTTATTCGGTGTTTTTGCTGAAGCAGTTGAAGATCAGGTGCTAAGCCTTAGCGCCGTTTATTCAATGACTTTTGGCACCAAATAGAGTCCGTCCTGTGTTGCCGGAGCGACTTGTTGGTATTCCTCGCGATGATTGCTCTCGGTAACTTGGTCTTCGCGCAAACGTAAGCAGAATTCTGGCAGTTGTGCAGCGAGGGGGTGACTGAGTGGCGCGACTCCCGATGTATCAACGGACTTTAGCTGTTCAGCGATAGAGAAAAAACCATTGAGTTTATTAAGCGTATTATTCGCTTCTTCATCGTTAAGTTCGAGTCGTGCCAAGTTGGCGATACGTTTTACATCGTTAAGTTCTAGAGACATGGTCTTGTGCACCCGCAGGTGTTTCGAATAAATAAGAATGATATAAAAAAGAAAACTACGAAGAAACTTTGGACTTACTTTGGCTTTGCCGCCAATCAGTGCAATTTGCGTAAGTCTTTAAACTCAATAGGTGGTATTTGGATTAAATATTTCCAAATTGCAACGGTCACTTTTGGGGTCGAAAAGCATCCAATTGAATTTGAGAGATTACCTATGATTTCTAGGATTATAAGGTAGAATGTCGGGTTAATACTCTTAAAATAGCCGAAGATGTTAGGTTTCCCGAACTTGAGCGGCGTTTAGGATGATCATTGAGAAAATGGCGTGCGAAACACGATCAAAAGGTTTTGCCCTCTTTTGTGCTGAAGTTCATGTAAAACGCATCAACTTCTCGGAAAAGCTTTGCGCCTAAGGCCTTTCATGGCGAACATTGACCATCAAGAGTGAAGAGATTCGGCGCGCGATTGTCGTGCCTTTGGATAAATTAGCAAATTAGCGACAACAAGGATTTTATGTTCGGTTTTTTTCGTAGTTACCTTTCTAATGATTTGGCAATTGACCTAGGTACAGCCAATACTTTGATTTATGTGCGTGGCCAAGGCATCGTGTTGGACGAGCCTTCAGTGGTTGCGATTCGCCAAGAAGGCGGCCCGAACGGCAAGAAAACAATTCAAGCTGTCGGTAAAGAAGCGAAGCAAATGCTGGGTAAAGTCCCTGGCAATATCGAAGCAATTCGTCCAATGAAAGACGGCGTTATCGCTGACTTTACAGTGACGGAGCAAATGCTCAAGCAGTTCATCCGCATGGTGCACGACACCAAGTTCTTCAAACCATCCCCACGTATCATCATTTGCGTTCCTTGCGGTTCTACTCAAGTTGAACGTCGTGCGATTCGTGAGTCCGCATTGGGCGCAGGTGCTTCTCAAGTGTATTTGATCGAAGAACCAATGGCAGCGGCGATTGGTGCTGGTTTGCCAGTATCGGATGCGACTGGTTCTATGGTTGTTGATATCGGTGGTGGTACGACGGAAGTGGGCGTAATTTCACTCGGCGGTATGGTCTACAAAGGCTCTGTGCGCGTCGGTGGTGATAAGTTTGACGAAGCGATCGTCAACTACATCCGCCGTAACTACGGCATGTTGATCGGTGAGCAAACAGCTGAAGCGATCAAGAAAACGATCGGCTCTGCATTCCCTGGTTCTGAAATCAAGGAAATGGAAGTGAAAGGTCGTAACTTGTCCGAAGGTATCCCACGTTCATTCACGATCTCAAGCAACGAGATTTTGGAAGCCCTGACAGATCCATTGAATAACATCGTATCAGCTGTGAAGAACGCGCTGGAACAAACACCTCCAGAACTCGGTGCTGACATTGCTGAAAAAGGCATGATGTTGACCGGCGGTGGCGCCTTGTTGCGCGACTTAGATCGTCTCTTGATGGAAGAAACTGGCTTGCCAGTGTTGGTCGCTGAAGAACCATTGACCTGCGTGGTACGTGGTTCTGGTATGGCACTAGAACGTATGGACAAATTGGGCTCTTTGTTTTCTTACGAATAATCTCGTTGGAGAAACAAATGCGCAATGAACTTGCGACGTAGATGCAGTGTGAAACTGAAACGTGAAATGAGTTCATGATAAGCGAATGAAATAAGTCGCTTCGCATTTGGAAGAAGTACACAAGTACAGGAATTTGAAATGAGATCAGCGATGGCGTGATCTCATTTCAGTTTTCTTGTTTCAGTTTTTCTGTCACTGTTCTAGGCTTAGCATCGTCACTTATGCAACATAGTCCACCACCACTGTTTAAACAAGGCGCGTCTGCTCGCGTCAAGGTGGTCTTTTTCACAGTATTCTCCCTTTCCTTACTGTTAGTCGACTCTCGCATGAAGTCGCTAGGCCCTTTACGCCAGGTCGTTGGAACTGCGCTCTATCCTTTGCAAATGATGGCCTTGGCACCACGCGATGCTTTATCCGGGGTGTCGAACTATTTTGCTTCCACCACGGCTTTGCAAAAAGAGGTCGCGACGCTCAAATTGCAGCAAATTCAAAACGCTGAAAACTTGCATCAGAATGTTGCTTTAGCGACTGAGAATGCGCAATTGAGACGATTGCTAGATTTGAAAACCAAGTCGAATTCTAAGTCTTTGATGGCAGAGATTCTGTACGATGCTCGCGATGAAGTGACGCGCAAAATCGTACTTAATCGTGGCGCAACCCAAGGTGTTGCGCTGAGCCAGCCTGTCATCGATGAGCGAGGCGTAATTGGGCAAGTAACGCGCGTTTTTCCACTGACTTGTGAAGTGACTTTGCTCTCGGACAAGAATCAAGCGATTCCGGTACAAGTTGAACGCAATGGTTTGCGCAGTGTCGTAACGGGCCGTGGACGTTCCCCATTTTTGGAAATGCGGGTTACCACCAATGCCGATGTGAAAATTGGTGATGTGCTCGTTACCTCAGGGATTGATGGCGTTTACCCCGAAGGCCTTCAAGTGGCCAAGGTCGCGCGAGTTGACAATAAGGCGACTACCACTTTTGAAACCGTGTTGCTGTCACCCGCGGCTGGTATTGAGCATCACAAACATTTATTGATTTTGTTAATCGATACAAGTCAAATAACGCCGCCAGAATCAGAAGACGTGCGTGCTAAGAAAGAGAAAATTAATCGCCGCGTCACACGTGATGCCGGTAAAGACGCTGCACGTGAAGGAGCTCCAGTTGACTTTAAACGGAGCGAGACTGGTGCAAGCCAAGCAGTCGTCACAGCAGCACCTGCTTCGGCAGCGGTCGTTGCTCCTGTAACACCAGCCGCTCCAGCGACTGACCCTAAACGTAAGGAGTGAGTCGATGAATCATCCACAGTACATCCTGCAGCCGGTTAATCCCTTTTTCATTATCTTTAGTTTGATCATTGCCTTCGTTTTGAATCTCTTGCCATGGGGTTCTTCGATTGGTATTCCTGATTTTGTGGCCTTGGTGCTGGTCTTCTGGAGCATTCACCAACCACGAAAAGTGGGAATAGGAATTGCGTTTACCATGGGGCTGCTGATGGACGTGCATGATGCCGTTTATCTCGGAGAGAATGCTTTGGCTTATACGCTCTTGTCCTATTTCGCGATTTCGATTCATCGCCGCGTTTTGTGGTTCCCGCCATTGGTACAAAGCTTCCAAGTGTTCCCATTATTCCTTGGAATTTTGGTGATTAAGCTTGGCGTGCGTTTAGCGATTTCTTCTGACTCTCATTTTCCGGGATGGCTGTATTTCCTTGAGTGCTTTGTTACCACGGCACTTTGGCCAGTGGCGACTTGGCTCTTGTTAGCACCACAGCGTCGACCAGTCGATAAAGACGAAACGCGTCCCATCTAGTTATTCCTCTTTGTTAAAGTTCTCATGACTGAGTTAAAAAATACCGAACGTGAACTATATTTGTTCCGCATGCGCCTGTTGGTGATCGGTATCTTTGCGACTGTTTGCTTTTCGGTGCTGATTGGCCGCTACGTGTGGCTACAAATTATCAAGCATGATGTCTATGCGACTAAGGCTAATGAGAATCGTATTTCGGTGGTGCCAATTGTTCCGAACCGAGGCTTGATCCTTGATCGTAACGGCGTTGTCTTGGCACGTAATTTCTCGGCTTACACGCTGGAAATTACGCCTTCTAAGATTACGATGGACATGGATGTCTTGATTGACGAATTGGCGCTGCTGGTTGATATCCAACCTAAGCATCGTAAGCGCTTGCGCAAGCTGATGGAGGAATCGAAAAGTTTCGAGAGTTTGCCGATTCGCACGCGTTTGTCAGATGAAGAAGTCGCACGGTTCACGGCGCAACGCTTTCGTTTTCCTGGTGTTGAAATTCAAGCGCGTTTGTTCCGTCAGTATCCACTCGGCGAAACAGCCTCTCACGTAATTGGTTACATTGGTCGTATCAACAAGAAAGAGGCCACCAACATCGAGGAGAGTGAGGATGCCGCGAATTACAAAGGCACCAACTACATCGGTAAAGAGGGCCTAGAGAAAAGCTACGAGAAGATGCTACACGGTATCACCGGCGTGGAAGAAGTGGAAATCTCAGCTGGCGGTCGTGCTGTAAGAACGCTCTCCCGCACAGCACCAAACTCAGGTAAGAACTTAATCCTATCGGTTGATATCGAATTGCAGAAGGTGATTGAAGATGCCTTCGGCGATCATCGCGGTGCGATGGTGGCGATTGAACCTGAGACCGGAGATGTTCTCGCTTTCGTCTCTAAACCAACTTTTGATCCTAACTTATTCGTCGAAGGTATTGATCAGCAAAGCTGGCACGAGCTTAATACCTCTGAGGATATTCCTCTCTTAAATCGCCCATTGACTGGCGCATATGCACCGGGCTCGACCTATAAACCATTCATGGCCTTACTCGCTTTGGAGTCAGGAAAACGCACGCCAGCGCAAGCAATCTCCGATCCAGGTTATTTCGTTTTTGGTAATCACACGTTTAACGATGATAAGGTCGGTGGGCATGGAATGGTGGATATGTATCGCGCTGTTGTCCATTCCTGTGATACCTACTTTTATCAATTGGCGAACGATCTTGGTGTCGATGTGATGCACGATTTCATGAAGCAATTCGGCCTCGGGCAAATCACGGGCATCGACTTGGAAAATGAGCGACGCGGACTGTTGCCTTCGAGTGAATGGAAGCGTAAGGCATTTAAGAAACCTGAACAGCAACGTTGGATTCCAGGTGACACCATTTCCTTAGGTATCGGCCAAGGGCAAAATACTTTCACACCTCTACAAATGGCGCATGCGATGGCGACTTTGGTCAATGGTGGGGTGGTGATGAAGCCGCATTTGGTCAAGATTATTGAAGATCCGCATTCC
>CANHZI010000196.1 GCA_947464955.1 Oxalobacteraceae bacterium | reverse complement strand
TTATTTTGAAAGTCTTGGTAGTGGCTTATTGAAATTTTGTCCTGCCCTAAAAGATTATTCATCGTCAGACGCAACTTAGCAGCGCTACCGACTTTATACGAAAGGTAGCTATCCAGACGCCTTTGCGGCTTGGTGTAGCTGCTCAAATACGCGGTGCTTCTTACGTCGCCTTCTGTAGCGAAGTTAAAAGCTGAACCTAAACTCCAAATGTCATTTGCTTGATAATCGACTCCAAGATTTGCTGTTAATCTTGGTTGGCCTAACAATCGATTATTAGGGCCAGGCACATTAAGAACGCTTGACCAGTTGCGTCCAAGGTTCGCTTGCAAGGAAACATGGTTCAGGTTCTTGACGAATAAATTCAAAGGGAATTTGACGTCAATTTCTATGCCCTTTGCTCGTGCCTTGCCATCATTGTTGGGTTGACTCACCCATCTATTATTTACGAAGCGTAAATCTCGTTGAATTACATTCTGAATTTGCTTCGCGTAAAAAGATGCAGAGAACTTGAGCCCGTCCTTACTAAAATGTTCGAACGCGCCATCGACACCCAAGGCAATTTCGGGCTTCAAACGAGAATTGCCAACGAAATCTGGGTAGATGATGCTATTGTTCGCACCCCGGAAGTTGTCTGAAACTAGATCACGAAAATTTGGATTTCTGAAAGTTCTCGCGAGAGCTAGGCGAACTTGGCTTTCTTTACTATCTTCAAATTTCAGTAAGGATTGATAAATGGGACTGAAGACATTCGTTTTACTTACCCACGGCAACGCTTCTACATCGGTTACGCTAGTCTGAAAACCTTCCCATCTAAGTCCAAAGTAGTTTGACCACAAAGGTGTCGTTTGCCATTCATCTTGTGCATAAGCCGCCGCACGATAGATGGTGATGTCTTGTGATTGCACTCCGCCATCAACTGAATGAAATTCTCTGCCTAGATCCCAGCCAGTTTTTACCTGATGCCCTTGGGTAAGGGGGCTTTCGAAGTTACCGAAAAACTTTACAGTGCTTTGCTTATCATCGAATCCCTTTTTTACTATAGAAAAATTGGGAACTCCTTGATCCGTATAATCGGTCTGACTTTGTTTCGAACTTGCGCTATTAACCCCCAAATTTACTGAGATCTTTGCCTCTCCACCAAAGCGATGATCTAATTTAGCGGTCGATCCTATTGCAAACCTCTCATCAGAAAAATGTGTTTCATTTGAACTCTTCACATTTGAAGTCTGATTTTCGGATAACCAACTTCCTTTGGTGCGAATATCAATCGGTTGAAAATAGATACTATTTGAGATGGTTAATTGATCGCCATTGCCAAGCGTCCAAACGAATCGCGGTTCGAGATTAACAGAGGGAAGTGAAGCTTTGCGCGTCAACTTCGAGTTTTGTCTAGAGATCGTATTATTTTCTAGATTTATGCTTTCAACGCCTAAATACCTATTCTCACCAAGTCGTGCATCAGCAATTCTCATCCCAATTTCATAAGCGAACTGTTCCGTCTTATCGCTCAACTGCAAAGAAAGATTTGAAAACAGCGTATCGCTTCCCCAGCGGTCAACGGCTACTCTTAAATTACGCTTTACCGATTTAGCGATTCCTCTGAGGACTATGTTGATTGTTCCACCGATTGCTTGAGTACTATGTTCTGCAGTTGCAGACCGTATGATTTCAACTCGATCAATTTGGTTGAGATTTAAGGTATCGATCGTAGTGCCTCTGAGCAAAGGCTGTCCATCGACAAGAATCTGAGTATAACCATCTAAGCCATTCAAACTGACGATGTTTCCTTTGACGGAAATACCAGACTGTCTTTTCAACACCTCTACTAAATTCGTATCTCCAAATTTCTCAATTTCGTTACGTGTGACTATCTGCTTCATCGCGGTATCGTCGCGTTTGGCATCAAACTTTCGGCCTTTCACTTCGACGCTCTGTTGTGCTTCATTGATCGTACCAGTCGCTTGCCCTTCCTTTGCTTTCTCTTGCGCATGTGTAGTTGAAGTGCTTAAGAACAGAAAACAAACAGATAAATATGCACACGTTTTTTCTATTTTTTTATTGGCGTTTTTCATCGTTCGTTTTGTCGTTTGGTAATCAATTTTATAATCCTACCAAATCAACGGGCACCAGTCTTAGAAAAAACAACAAATAAGTGGACATCCATCTTTAAGAGGAAGTGTGTGTCTTGTGAGTTTTCTAGTCCCGACTTCAAAAAATCCTCTAGATTTGTACGGGCCGGTGCAACAAACGGTTTAGGTTTTACTCTCTTCGTGTCACGATTTAAAATTGATCGTTAGATGCGTTCATCATGGGATTACTTTGACTGACGAGAGCAATTTTTTTGCGTAGCTCCGTTCTTCATCAAGGCTTTGCGAGGCAGTCGGGTCGATACCTTTGGCTTTCGCAAACATCACTTGCATCTGCCAGATGACATTGGTCTCTCTGTTGTAAATGATTAAAATCTCACAACCTACTTTTACGTTCGATTTTTCTGCGGCAATTGATACTTGTCTAGCGTCGAAACCAGACACGGACAAACGCACAATCTGTTTCTGGAAATTCTTTACTCCTTCTAGCGTAGCTATTTGTCGGGCAGTTTCTGCTGCTGCACCGTCGATATTTCCGTTGAGCGTTGGTACATAACGAGTCTTTATCAGCCTTGCTTCAGCCAAGCCATTGGTTGGCGGCGCCAGAAAGCTGTCCATAGAGATTATCACTTTGCGAATATTATCTGGGAATTTCGAAAGCAAGTTATCTGCGAATGCGGTATCTTTTTTGAACGACGGAATATAGTTAATTTCTAAGCCACCCACTTCTTGTCCTGCGTAAGTAGGTGCTGTTATGAAGAAAAGTGCAAAAACCAATGAAGAAAGCAGGGATCTCATTTTTACCTCTAACGAATCGCGTTTACTCGCCGCACCGGAAACGCAAAAAATAATAATCCGCAGAGCTTTGCGGCGGATTAACCTTGATGAACCAAACCAAATTTGAGTTGGAGAAAAGTTGAAGACACCCATCTCTGAAAGCAACAAAATGTAGCTCTGATTACTAGTTTTAAATCGTGTTTAATTGCTTTTTGGAGTGGGTGTCCTGTGAGTTTTCTTTGCTGCTGTAAAAAATGGCATATAAAATTTCCTTAGTTTTGCACAATGACGCCATCAGTAAATTCACTGATACCAATGTAGATTTCCCGCCATTGCGGCATTAATCGATAGTCGAAATGAAATTCCACCGAGAGTCCTCGTTGTTGAAAGTATCCATGACAGCTAGCTGGCACCTTTCCGCTAGCGTTGCAATTCATCCAAACAGGCTCCGCATTTTTGGCGTGAAACGAAGCTTCGATCGGTAAATATACGAATCGCCCTTCGATTTCTTCGCCCCGCTTCCTTACAGATTCAATCACCCCCCACTCCTTAATCTCTCTCTCATAATTTTTCGATGAGCTACCTGTTCCGTAATCAGCTGGTGTTGCTTTATGGTTTGATGTTCGAAAATAAATTGTGACAGTTGCATCTGGTTTCTTCTCATTCACATTAACCAGTTTCTTATTTTCATCAAATGTCTTAGACGTAAGTAGCGTTGTTGCGTACCCCTTACGTATTATTACAGGAGGTCTATCATTCCATCCCTCTGTCGTGACCCCAATCCAAGTGTCTGCTGGAAAGCGCAACCGAACTGGTAAGACAATTCTCGGATCGAATAACTTAATTTCATTAATCGTCTTGCCATCATTCACAACACCATGCAAGGCATAATGTTCTGGTGTGCCTTCGATCGGCAAATGATCTTTACAGGCCGTTAGCTGTATCAGCAATAAAGCGATTGCCATTCCTTTGATTTTTTTCATATTTTTCTCGTTCCAGAATGAATTTTGTACGATAAGATCTGACTGCATATACAGATTTCTCTACCGCTCTCGACCTGCCTCATTCACCGCCTTCTGCACAGGCGATAACAAATATTCCAAGACACTATGGAATTCAGAAAAGTTGGAGACACCCATCTCTGAAAGCAACGAAATCTAGCTCCGCTTACTAATTCTCAATCGTTTTTAGTTGCTTTTTGGCGTGGGTGTCTTGTTAATTCGTTTCGAATATTGGTGTAATTGGCGGTTTAGCTTATCGTAGAAGACACGTGCTTCACATAGCTTCTTCCAATTTGTCCGACGCCGAAAAAAAGCATCACCTTGGGTGCCAAGTTTTGGTAATTGTTAAATAGTCCCCGTTCGGACTGATATATGTGTTCTCGTTGCACAGCTTGCGAAATGAATTAGAGAATGTCGCGCAAAACGGAGTCGGTTGTTTTGGGGCTGGGATCGACTTCGATTCTCCGACCACAACTTCGTACACCACATCATGCTGTTCACCGATGAGAAAGTAGCATTTCCCGCTCGAAGAAGCCTCACACTGAAGCAAGAGCTGTCCTTCAGCAAGCCCTGGTTCCACTTTGATCGCAATACTGCCGGGAATATGATTAACGAGCGTAATACATCCGCCGAGCGAGGCAAGCAACGCGAGGGACAACGATACAAGAATCTGCTTCTTAAAAAATGCGGGCATTTTATCGATCTAAAAGGTTGAAGTGGAATTCACGCACAACTATTTTTAGTTGCCTCATGAAAGTGCTCAATTATAGCTAGCAATTAGAACAGAGAAATAAATCAAGGGCACGCATTTCGAGAAGCTAGAATCACGTTGCCTTTTAAGTTGGGGGTTTTGTGAATTTTTTGCCGCACTCTTTTGAAAATCCAAGACACCCACTTCCGAAAGCAACAAAACTTAACTCTCATCATCAAATAAGTGGGTATCCACCTTCAAGAGGGAGTGTGTGTCTTGTGAGTTTTTATAAGCTATTGCTTTTTGGAGTGAGTGTCTTTTGAATTTGTTTTGAATTTGTTTTGAATTTGCACGAATTCAAAGCTGTATCTTCAGCAAAGAATTCTCCGTGTATAAATACATTACATCATTTTGATCAACGTGCATGCCAGACACGAACGAGATGCTAGTCGGCAGCTTACCCAAGGCTACGCCACGTATCCCCGAAATGCCCACCAATGTGGAAACTTGCCCCTGAGGCGTAATTTTTCGGATCAAGAAATTGCCGCTGTCTGATACATATAAATTGCCATGCCGATCAAAGCACACTAGGTTTGGTTCATTGAAACTGGCCTGACTCGCTAATCCATTTTTATCGCCCGCCACTTTGGGTGTCCCTGCGAAGGTGGATACATAGCCATCGGGCCTGATCTTGCGAATGACATGGTTGAATGCGTCCGCCACGTAAAGATTGTTTTGTGAGTCACGCGTGATGTGCATGGGACCATGGAAACGGGCCTGATGACCAGGGCCATCAACGTGGCCATGTTCATCGATTGATCCCGCTAAAGTCGTAACCGTGCCATCAAAAGTGACCTTGCGAATCAAGCCACCACGGGCGCGACTAAACCAAAAAATCTGCTCATCGTCCCACTTTGAAAACTTTTCTCGATCGATGAGATAAATATTACCTTGCTCATCAAAAACATGCGCACGAATATTATTAAAGATCGCATTTTCACCTTTGCCGTCTTTGGGGTCAGGATTGCTTAGGCTGTAACTGTAATCGTCAGGGGAATGAGCTTTCCCAGCTAAAACTGCAAATTCGCCACCATAGCTTGTCGCACGTTTCTGCCAGATCTGATCTGGGGTAAGAAAGTACTGCGCACCATTTGGCGCCATATAGGTCGGTGCAGATGGAAATGATCTTGTATTAGGGTTTAGTGTCGTGATTTCACCCTGTGTATTAATTTTGCTGTAAGCACGTTCTTGCGAAGTCCATGGAAGAAAATCGATATGAATATTTCCGGATGCGTCCACAGCTATCGTTTGTAGTTTATCCAGAGGGAGATCTATCCATGCGCTATTATCAGCGGGCACAGGAAATTTACTAAAGTTCTTATACGGCACATGTTGTGGAGCTGGTGTTTTACCCGCAATCGTATTAACTGCATAGAACGGTTCAGTATAGCCAGTAGATGTAAACCAAATCTTTCTGAGTGCATGATTAAATGTATCGGCGAAAACCAAACCGTTGCTGACCGTGGAAGACTCTGTTGAGCCAAATGCTAATTGACCGGGTGAATATTTGACCCCGATGTTGCCGACCACCATAGAACCTGGATTGAATCGCACCCCGTCGTAGAAGTTTACATTGTTATTGGTGGTCAAGAAAGTTCGACTGTAGTTAAGGTCAAAGACATTATTTATCCTAATCAATCCACCTTCAGAGATGGCGTACAAGTCGTTGCTGCTCACGAGTAATGAACCAGTAAATGAACGATACTCGGCAAACGTCAGCGTTTTGACTTCTCCTTGGGTATCAATGGTTCGTATCGTGGAATAATTGTCGACTACGACTAATTTCGGATTTTTCGCCAAAATGTCGTCATCGATTGCGATGCTCGTGAGCTTGCTAAAACGCGCCACGTCCAAGCGACCATCTTGTACGCGTTCGTCACCCGGCTTGCCAGCGATCGTTGAAACTTGGCCATCTGGTGATATTTTACGGATGCTGTGATTGTCTCTATCCCCAACGTAAATCGCATTTCTTCGTATGTCTATCGTGAGTAAGCCCACTGAACGAAATTGCGCTTGGTCTTTTGTACCATCTTTATACCCGCAACTGGCTCCAGCAAATACACTGACCTGTTCACTCGGTGTTACTTTCATGATGCGACAATTTTCTAAGTCGCCAACATAGACATTTTCGTCTTTATCCAAGACGATATTTCTGGGAAGAGTTTCAACTGGATCTGAAGCGGACCAACGCAAATCGTTTGGTTGAAGGGAAATACTTTTTATCTGACCATCCGGCTTCAATTTGCGCAACGCGCCACTTGGCGAACTGATGGTATAGATTGTCCCATTTGCAGTAATCGCTAAACCTACAGGTCGGTAAAAACGCCCAACCCCCAAGTCACTATTGCCCTCACCACCTAAACTTCCCGCGACGAATTCTAAGGAAGGCGTGGGTTTCACGGATTTTTCTACTTCCACGACAGTGCGAGTCTCGCCGCCTCCACATGCGCTAATCAAAAGCACGACTAAATAAAGAATACTTACAACATATTTCTTTTGTACTATTTTCACCATTTTAAATAGATTTCAAGATGCCATGCATTAACTTAATGACTACACTAAGCTTTCAAAAAATATCAAACATGCATCAATTGTAAAATGATAAATAACAAAAGGTAAAGAAATAGTTGTCGGCTTGCTAGCCGCATTTTGCATACCCAGGCAAAAAAAGTCGAAGACACCCACCTCTGAAAGCAACAAAATCGAACTCTGCGTCTTAATTCTAAATCGTAATTAGTTGCTTTTTGGAGTGGGTGTCTTGTGAATCTTGATTGAAAATAGAAAAATATCAATAAAATAATTAATTTTAATTTAACTCCTATTATTTCACTACTCATG
>CANHZI010000195.1 GCA_947464955.1 Oxalobacteraceae bacterium | reverse complement strand
CGTTCAGTAGCAGCCAACTGCGAGAAATGGCGCTGAAAAAGACGCTGCAATGTACTGGCCATTGGTCACCTCTCTTAACGCAAAGAGCCAGTCAGCCGGCGCCTTACGCGTCCTCCCGCGCAGCGGGACTAGTGCAACGTGTTTTCCGCGACCATTCGTCGAATAAAACCGATACTGTTCGCATAAATAATTGTTCAAATAGTTTTAAAACCCTTTTGTAGTAAGGCTTTTCATGCATATACTGTATATTTAATCAGTATTAAATTTTCTATGAAAACCGTCACGACAATTCCTTTGCATTCTACCAAGCTGCTAGATCGTGTCAAGGAAGCAATACGGTATAGGCATTATAGTTCCAGCACCGAACAAGTTTATGTGTATTGGTGCCGCTCTTATATTCGCTTTCATCAGCTGAGGCATCCGAAAGACATGGGCGCTGCTGAGGTGCAAGCCTTTTTGACTTATCTCGCCAATGAGAAAGCGGTGTCGGTATCGACGCACAAGCAGGCGCTGGCGGCACTGCTATTTTTATATAAGCATGTTCTCCAGATGGAGCTTCCTTGGCTCACGGAGATCGGTGCACCTCGTTCGAGCCATCGCTTGCCTGTCGTTCTGTCTACAGAAGAGATCAGTACTTTGTTTTCACATTTGTCTGACGTGAATTTGTTATTGGCAAAACTGTTATACGGAACAGGGATGCGGCTTAATGAGGCGCTCAATTTGCGCGTCAAAGATCTCGATTTTTCGAATCAAGTGATTACCGTGAGAGACGGTAAAGGAAAGAAAGATCGCAGTTTGATGTTGCCGGTTGCCATGTTAGATTTGCTTCATGCGCAGCTGGCGTTTGCCAATAGCATTTGGGCTAAAGATCGTGCCGGTCGTGTAGTCGAGCTTGCTTTACCGCCCAATATTTTTCGTCTTTATCCAACTGCAGGGCAAACTTGGCCTTGGTATTGGGTATTTCCACAGGCGCGCGATACCATCGATATGGCATCTGGCAGGAAGGTTCGCGAACACGTGACTAATCGTAGTTTTCAACGCGTTTTTGCTACTGCGAAAGTACGAGCAGGCATTAATTTAGCCGCAACGCCTCATACTTTACGCCATTCGTTTGCGACCCATTTGCTGCAAGCAGGCTGTGATATTCGTACGATACAAGAACTGTTGGGGCACGCAGACCTGAGTACCACGATGATTTACACGCACGTAGCCAACATTCGTGGAAATGTTCTTAGCCCTCTGGATAGCCTTTACAAATAAGCGCCTTGTCTGCTCGGGTTTGCATTTTTCCACGAAGGAAAACGATCCAAACATTGCAAACAATTGGTAGCCGAAGTTGCTACCTTGGCCTAACGCCGAGAATTCGTAATCATAGAAAATTCGTCTATACATGCATAAAAATCCAAACTAGTCTGAACTTTCTGCTGCATTGCAAGATATAATCAAGTGAAATTCCTCTTTCGCTTATTTATCTTCAATTCATCATGCATTACCAATCCACACGTGGTTACGCCGCAAATTCTGATTCTTCCGTTGGTTTTTCTGAAATTCTTCTCGGTGGTTTAGCTCCTGATGGCGGTTTGTATTTGCCTAAGCAATACCCTCAAGTCACGGCAGAGGAGTTGAACGCTTGGCGCCAACTCAGCTATGCCAATCTGGCGTTTGAAGTCTTGCGCAAGTTTGCGACTGATATTCCAGAAGCCGATTTGAAGGCGATTACGCACAAAACTTACACCGCCGACGTGTACAAGAATGCGCGTACTGGTGAGTCGGCACAAGACATCACGCCTTTGCATACGGTGGTCGAGAAAGAAGGGCGCAAGTTAGTGTTGCAAGCCTTGTCGAATGGCCCAACCTTGGCGTTTAAAGATATGGCGATGCAATTGCTCGGCAATTTGTTTGAATACGCCTTGGCCAAGAACGGTGCAGAGCTCAATATTTTTGGGGCGACTTCAGGCGATACTGGTAGTGCTGCTGAGTATGCGATGCGTGGTAAGAAGGGTATTCGCGTTTTCATGCTGTCACCGCATCAAAAAATGAGTGCCTTCCAAACGGCGCAAATGTTTAGCTTGCAAGACCCGAATATTTTCAATATCGCTGTTGAAGGTGTGTTCGATGATTGCCAAGATATGGTCAAAGCGGTGTCGAATGATTTGGAATTTAAGAGTCGTCAAAAAATCGGCACGGTCAATTCGATTAACTGGGCCCGTGTGGTGGCGCAGGTGGTGTACTACTTCCGTGGCTATTTGTCGGCGACGACCAGCAATGATCAGAAGGTGTCATTCACCGTACCTTCCGGTAACTTCGGCAATATTTGCGCAGGGCATATTGCACGCATGATGGGTCTGCCAATCGCGCAATTAGTGGTGGCAACCAACGAAAACGATGTGCTCGACGAATTCTTCCGCACGGGTGTCTACCGTGTGCGTAAATCAGCTGAGACTTATCACACGACCAGCCCTTCGATGGATATCTCCAAGGCATCCAATTTCGAACGTTTCGTATTCGACTTACTCGGTGGCGATGCCGCACGTGTCAAAGCCTTGTTTGCGAAAGTCGAAACCGCTGGCGGCTTTGATTTGTCGGGTAAGCCAGGCAGCGATGGTGACGAGTTTGCGAAAGTTTCGCAGTTTGGTTTTGTGTCAGGCAAGTCAGTACATGCTGATCGCTTACATACCATTCGTCAGGTAGAGAAAGATTTTGGTATTACGGTCGATACGCATACTGCAGACGGAATTAAAGTCGCCTTGGAACATTGGCAAGCAGGTGAGACCATGATTGTATTGGAAACGGCATTGCCAGCTAAGTTTAACGAGACTATTCAAGAAGCACTGGGGCGCGATGCTGAACGTCCAGCAGGGTTTGAAAATATCGAAGCTTTGCCGCAGCGTTTCGAAGTGATGCAGGCAGATGTCGCAAAGATGAAGGCGTTTATCGCGGAACGAACTGGGCTGTAAGTAATCACAAGCTTAAAAACAAATGAAACAGGCTATGGTGACATAGCCTGTTTTTATTTGTAGGCCTTGTATCGTCTGATGATCTATATCAGCTTGATTATTACTACCTGATGACAAACTTTGACGAAACCTATCCTTATCGGAGATGATAGCGCCTGTCTGAATTGAAGAGGGAAAATCTCACATGGGTCTGATTCGTTTTCTTACTCCCGCCGTGATTGTATTAGGCTTGACGTCGGCGTTGGCATTGTCCCCCATAGTCGATGCGGCGCCAGCGAAAAAAGCTGTCGAAAGCAAAACCAAAGCGAAGGCTTCGGCTAAGAAAAATCTCAAGTCGAGTGTGAAATCCAAACACGGCAGTAAAGCCCAAGATCATCGAAAAAAAGATGCGCGCCACAGTAAAGTCCAAGCCAAAGGAAAAAAGGCAAGCAACAAACCAGTGCGTGAGGAAGCTCGTGCTGCTGTCTCAGCGCGTGATCTAGCACTGGCACCGGAAGCGCAGTTTCAACAAGCAATGAGTTATACCCGCACTGGTAAGAGAAAGAAGCCGGACTGGGCGCATGCGATCCCGCTCTTGGAAAAATCCGCGGCGAGCTATCCTTTGGCGCAGTATCGTTTAGCTGACTATTACTTAGGCAATTGGGGGAAGGGGCATCGTACTAATCCAGAGCTGGGTTACGAATATTTAGCAAAGGCGTCGAACGCAGGTTATTTGCAGGCGCAAGTGGAATACGCACGCTACCTCGAGAAAAAAGGCGAACATCAGTCAGCCTTAAAGTTATGGCGAGAAGCTGCTGATCAAGGTCATGTCGACGCCATGTTGCGTTATGTCGAGTTGAATGATGTGAAAAAACATCCAAACGCTGACCCAGTGATGGCCTATGCTTATATCCAAATCGCGGGTCAACAAATTATGGCAAAACGTGCGGCCCTAACCGTCAAAACGGAACGTGAACAAAAAGCAGAAGATGCATTTCAAATATACGTTGATAAGATGGCTTCTGCTTTGAATGATGAGCAAAAAGTGGCCGCCAATAGTTTTGTTGCGGAATGGCAAGCGAAACCGACAGAGATCACACAGCATGCCGATAAGCTGCCGAAGAAGTAATTCGATCGGCACAAAAGTTCAATAGGTAAAAAAGCCATGCATAAAGTTATGCATGGCTTTTTTAACGGTGTTTTTTATTGCGTGTTTTTACTCAACAGATTTAACAAAGTTAGCGAGTTTTTCATTGAAAACCTTAGGTTGGTCGATCATCACAAAGTGGCGTGCTTCGTTGATGGAGATCATTTGCAATTTGGGTGTGCCAGCCATCAAACTTGCGTAGTACGCCGTTTTTTGTTCTTCCGACATATTGATCGCGGCCATGTCTTTTGCATAGTACGGTGACACCATGCCCACCGGTACACTAATTTTTGGCATATCTTTGCGCATATCGTTGGCAAACAGCTCGGCCATATATTCCATGTAGGCAGTGCGGTCACTGGTAGCGCTGCGTTTGCCAAGAGACACTGCGACTGTGTCGTCGATCACTCCCATAAACTTCATGTAGTTGATTTGCTGCTGTTCAAAAACCTCTTGAGTCAGATTTCCCATCTGGCCACGCATACCATCAACCGTTGCTTTACGCTGCTCAGGCGTCATGTTTTCTGAACGTGGTAACACTGGAAGTCCATCAACCGCAAATACGCCACGAATTAAACTGGAATGATCTTGCGCAAACCAGAGCGAAAGGGCAGATCCCAGACTATGGCCGATGACGACTGGTTTATTGATTTTCTGTGTTTGAATCAATTCCAGTAACGATTCTTTTGCTTTAGAAAATTTAGGACCAGCAATCGCAGGCTTGCCATCGAAGCCAGCCAAGGTGATAACGTATAAGTCATGATCTGCTTGCATCGCTTTGACAGTATCGTCCCACACGTAGGCACCGCTCGAGAGACCAGGAATCAAAATCAAAGGTGCGCCTTTGGCTTTTGGATTTTTGTATTCTTGCACGTACATGCTGCCGACTTGATACTCTTTTGGCGCCAGTTTGCTGGCTGCGCTGCTGACTGTTTCTGTCGCTTTGCTGGTAGTGCTAGCGTGGCTTTGGCCGGCGCTGATCGCTGCAACTAAGGCGATGATGACAGCGATGTTGATACGTGATGTTTTGCAGAAGCTTGGGAGTTTCATGATTTTTCCTTTTTAATTTAAGAAGAGTTTCTACTAATACTAACTTTAAAAAAAACTTGTTTATTTCATTTTGAGGGAAGGGCGACTGGCGCCGACCCCAACTTATTTTTGAACATAGTCAGTCAACAAAAAATATTTTCTCGATTGGCAGTCCAAATAATTTGCTGATGGTGAAAGCGAGAGGCAAACTTGGATCATAACGTCCGGTCTCGATTGCGTTCACCGTCTGTCGAGAGACTTCTAGCATATCGGCGAGGGCGGCTTGGCTTAGTTCACGTTCAGTGCGAAGTTCCTTCACGATGTTTCTCATGTTAGCGCTCCTTGAACTTGCGAACGATCACCACGACGAACCAAGTCATCATAAACATGCCGTAATGAACGAAGCCATTTAATCTCGGAAATCCAACACCTTCCGCAAAGCCATAAGTGAAGCTCAAGAACGCTGTAACACCGCCAGCAATCGCAATTATTTCCAGCATATACACACGCATAAACTCATCTTGACGATTGAGGTGGCGAATAATCGCGCGCAATGTCAGCATGCCAGGCAGCACTGGTGTGAGTACCACGGCTGTTTGCAACGCGCCTGCCTCTAAAGTTTTCGCGACAAAGATAGAGGCGAACAGAACGATCACGTAAAGGATGATCGAAAGACCAAGTTCTTTGTTATATGTCTTGGCATCTGCGCGGTCTTTCTTTGAATATTTTTCATGTTCCATATTGTTCTCCTGATCGAATGTGTAAAGCTTGTTTGACATCTGTTTCGATAAAAAAAGCAAGATGAATGATCAGCCTGCCGTAGTCTTTGCTTTGTTAGTCAAGTGAACTTGACATCGCATTTTAAAAAATAAGCAGCGATTGGTGATTACTCGCTGCTGAATGTGTAAAGCATGTTTGACATATTAGTCGCACAATTTTGCGATGTCAAGCATCCTTTACAAAAAATTTTTAATTAAAGTGAAAATTTGCAACGGGGTGGTTTGGGATAGGAAATGATCACCTATGAATTGAGCATGTTTTTAATCGAAAATCGAAACACAACAGCAGAGTGAGATATTGCCCTTTTTAATTGACATTCAATACTCTAAGCACCACACTTTTGCCCGATTCACATGAAAAAATGACACAACACATCTTGTGTCTCAATACTCCAAAACTGTTTTTCACTACGAGGTATCGGTATGTCGAATATCGCAGGTAAAGCCTACGCCATGAATGTGATCACCCCAATTAGGTGGTACACCGCGTGGCTCAATAAATTCTATTTTTGGTTTGCTTTGAAAGTGCCTTCGACCTTGAAGGGGCTGACGACACTCTCCCTGATTCATTACGCGCGCTGGGTGATCATTGGCCGCGATCAGTTTCCTCATCTCGACCCGAAACAACCTAAGGAAAAACTCACATATTCTTACATGCTGTTCTTCAGTAATTTCAACGGTAGTTGGGATCAATATGTCGATTCGTTTACCTTCGCGATTCCTGGTGGTCTTGATTTGTTTTGGAAGTGGAATATTCGTTATCCGAAGTCGGTGCCGTTGACACCATTTCATAATTACATTCGCTATAACCAGATCGAAACCATTCATTACTACAACGCCTATCCGCTCGCTGCTTCGAACGATGTGAAGAGTGCGAAAGCAGTGAAAGATGCCTTAATCGCTTTCCAAAAACATGACTTAGATGCGAGTGATGCAGATTTTATGAAGCGTTATAACGCACTCGTACGTGGCTTGCAGCACGATCTTGGTGATATGCATCCAACGCCGATTATTAGTATGTCGGCATATCAAGTACAACGTCGTCAGCGTTGGCACGATGGATCACTCAAAAAAGAAATCGAAGCACAAGCATTAGTTGATGCAGGTACTGAGGCAGGTAGTGATGCAGGTAAAACAGGAGATCAACATGGCCGGTAATATCAGTGGAAACGCCTATGCGCTGACAATTCTGTCACCGATTAAAAATGCTTATACGGCCGATGAAATTGCCTATGCTGATTTGATTCGTGATCGCTTGCAAGGATGGAATTTCGAAACCAATAGTCCTATGGCGAAAGTTCCTAATACCTATTTATGCCGCTTCTTTGTACTTGATGACGTGTATACCGAATCGCAACCCACTGGCGGTGGACTCGATACCGTGCGCGATCTGTCATTGTTTGTGACGGATGATATGCGTCGCGCGGCGATTCCTGCTGAAGATCATTTGCAGTCACGTTATTTGGTCTTTTCTTGTAATTTTTATGGTGGGCCGAAAGCGGATCTTGATGGATATTTGCGCGGTATGTGGCAAGCGATTAGCGATCGTATCAAGGAGATTTGGTCCTACTGTTATGG
>CANHZI010000194.1 GCA_947464955.1 Oxalobacteraceae bacterium | reverse complement strand
GAGAGAATTAGATGAAAGAATATAAGACGGTTAGTTTGGAATTTGGCCACGGCTTCTTTACAAGAAAAGAGCCAAATATAAACGCCGCGCTAAACGAAAATGCACGTGATAGCTGGGAACTAAAACAAATCTTAACTCCTACAAAGGCTTTTGGAGAAACCAGTAAATATGTTTTAGTTTTCGAAAGAGACGCAGATTACTATCTAAAGTCTGGAAGTTAGGAATCAATTTTGTAGGGCGGGTGCAACCCGCGCCGCCTGACCGTTAAGCACCTAAGCAGCGCGGGTTTCACCCGCCCTACGATGCTCAAGCCCTTCTCCCGCAAGCGGGAGAAGGGTTGGGATGAGGGTAGTTCAGCAAGCGAAAAATTTTGATGCGCTTAAACTCAAAGCAGGCCAAAACGATCATTGCGGATTTTTGAACCGCCCTCACCCCCGCCCCTCTCCCGCCTGCGGGAGAGGGAGTTAGAACAGTATTTGCATTCAACCAAAGCCACTGGATTCCCGCCAAGAACATGCGGAAATGACAGGCAATGCAGTAAGCTCGTTGTATACAGCACTCCCAGTTTTAAGAAATGAGAAACAAACAAGCAATACCAAAGCAACACCCAAGCCCAGTTCAATAAGAGCCACGGCAATTAAGTAACCAACACAAATTGGTTTTAACGGCGCAAACAGATATCATATGCGTCACCCGAGAATTTCTAAAAATCTCATTTGGGGATGAGGCGCTAGGCGTACACCACAGCAATATGTCAATATTGCGAGGATGTACAACAACGCGGATCGCCCCACATGAGGTTTTGAGAAGTTCTCGAATAGAAAATGGAGAAAAAAGTATGGCAACTTTCAGCGTTAAAGACGTCCTCAACGGCAAAGCCCCGAGTGACACTACCGTCACCGTGCAAGGTTGGGTTCGCACCCGCCGCGATTCCAAAGCAGGCGTATCCTTTTTGGCCTTAACCGATGGCTCTTGCTTCGGCACTTTGCAAATCGTCGTACCAAATACTTTGGGCAATTACGACAGCGAAGTTTTGCATTTAACGGCCGGTGCTTCTTTTGCTGCGGCTGGCAACATCGTGCCATCACAAGGCGGCGGTCAAAGTTTTGAAATGCAGGCTGAAAGCGTGCAAGTATTTGGCTTGGTCGAAGACCCAGACACCTACCCTATTCAACCAAAACCACACAGCATGGAATTCTTGCGTGAGAACGCGCACTTGCGCGCACGCACCAACATCATGGGCGCAGTGGCACGTGTACGCCACTCCATCGCACAAGCCATTCACCGCTTCTTCCATGAGCAAGATTTTTACTGGGTTAACACCCCAATCCTGACTGCATCTGATTGCGAAGGCGCAGGCGAAATGTTCCGCGTATCCACCTTGGATATGATGAACTTCCCAAAAACACCAGAAGGCAAGCCAGACTTCTCTAAAGACTTCTTCGGCAAAGAAACCTTCCTCACGGTGTCTGGTCAGTTGAACGTAGAAACCTATTGCATGGCCTTGTCCAAGGTTTACACCTTCGGCCCAACCTTCCGCGCTGAAAACTCCAACACCAGCCGTCACTTGGCTGAATTCTGGATGATCGAACCAGAAGTCGCTTTCGCTGACCTCAAACAAAATGCTGACCTCGCTGAAGCCATGTTGAAATATGTGTTCACTGCAGTGTTGAATGAACGTGCAGACGACATGGCCTTTTTCGAAGAGCGTGTAGAGAAAGGTGTGATCGCTAAGTTGCAAAACATGATCGCCAAACCATTCGTACGTATGGACTACACCGAAGCGGTCAACATCTTGCAAAACTGCGGTCAAAAATTTGAATACCCAGTGTCATGGGGCACCGATCTGCAATCTGAACACGAACGCTATCTCGCTGAGAAACACGTCAACGGCCCAGTGGTTCTGCAAAACTATCCAAAGGACATCAAGTCTTTCTACATGCGCATGAACGACGACGGCAAAACAGTCGCAGCGATGGACATCTTGGCCCCAGGCATAGGCGAAATCATCGGCGGCTCACAACGCGAAGAACGCTTAGACGTATTAGATGCGCGTATGGAAGAAGTCGGCTTGGCGAAAGAACCGTACTACTGGTACCGCGACCTACGCCGCTACGGCACAGTACCACACGCTGGTTTCGGCTTAGGCTTCGAACGCGCGGTGTCTTACATCACTGGCGTGGGCAATGTGCGTGACGTAATTCCGTTCCCACGTACACCAGGGAATGTGCGTTTCTAATTTGTTGGTTTAAGTTTGAATGAAAAAGGGCGACTTTGGGTCGCCCTTTTTATTGGTATTTTGATGATTAAACTCGCTGTTTTGAAATTCTGTGACGTGCACTTTTTGTCGATTTGGTTATACCTCAAGTCTATGCAGTATAACTAATTTGAATCAAGCGCCATGCGGGTTCCAAGAGACTTGAAGCAAATTGGCTTTTTTGACAATCCGAGTTAAACTCCACTTTTGCAAAATAAATAAACGTTAATTGTCAAATCATGATTAGATTTCTGGCTATCTTGATCATTATGTTTTTGGGTATGTCAACGTCAAATGCGTCGATATATACTGGCTCTTTTAAACAAAGTGAATTTCGCTACGTAAAAAGCATAGAGCGACACACCTGCGCCAACGTCTACAGCACATTTAGAGAAAAAATTGTCGCCCCTTCTGGTTGGTATTTCGAAATTGCGCCTGACCGTATTTGTAGCTTTCGCCTTACTCAAGTTAAGAAAAAAAAGAACAAAATGAACAAAACTGATGATTTATTTGTTCACATAATGCCCAATGATCCAGACCAAGACAATTTGCCAGTTGAGAACATAAAAAACAGAATGAATGAGTTTGGTTTGGATGTGGATTTGATTGAGGTTTCCTCACATGGAGAAAAAAACTCTATTTCATCTCGGTCATTTCTACAGACTGATAAAAAGAAGGTCGTAACTAGAATCGATGAATTTAAGGCAAATGGTTTTGATTTAATTGTTCTTGAAATGTCCGCCAACAGCGTGGAAAAATTGAACACCACTAATAAAGTTTATTCTCAGATGGTCCATGCAATAATGGGAAAAGACAATTAACATGACATTCGAAAATGGCGCGCAGAAAAGCGCATTCCTTAAATTTATTGATCGGCACGCGCGCCTTTCAATTCGGTGTTAGCGCTTATGTCTTCCACATCCACAACGACTCGTACGAAACCGAAGAGGGCCGATGGCCAAGTCACTGGCCTCGCCGGCGAGCTCTTTGTTGCAGCCGAGTTGCTGAAACGTGGGCTACAAACATCGGTAACATTTGGCAACGCCAAGGCAATTGATCTGCTTGCCTATAATCCCGAAACCGAAAAATCATTCACTGTTCAGGTGAAGTCAGTAAGAAAAAGAAACGCCTTCCCGATCTCGCGTGATCGAGTGAAAGAGAACCACACATACGTCTTCGTCATCCTTAACAAGCCTGGTGTAGAAGTTCAGTACTTCATTGTTCCTGGCGCATTGTTGGTCAATGAATCAGAGCGCTTCACAAAGTGGTTTGTCGATCCAAAGTTTCCGGGCATTCCCCCTGCTGCACTTGAACCGTATGAGAACGGATGGCATGTATTTCATGAGTGATCCGCGCGCTAACAATTCCGTCGAGAGGGACCGCCCACAAGCTGCGCTTGTGGGTTCCCTTCGCGGTTTCGCCGCTACGGCGGCCCCTCACGTCAAACGTTAAACCTATATGGATCGAAGCGATGCCGAAATAGTCGAAGTCCTCGAAAGCATGGGGGTGCCCTGGCACCAGCACTTCGTCATTAGCCCTGGATTAGTTGGATATTACGACTCGAATGGTCAATTATTCGCACATGTTATTGAAGACGATGAAACAAATATGGTGGCGTGTAAATTCCTTGAAAAAAATGGCAAGGTTCAGAAAATTGAGTAACAAGAATTAAAAATCGTTTAGCCAAGTAGAGACACACGGGGTTTAACATGACGATGGTCGAGGAATCGCCGAATATGGCCGCTATGCAATTTCAAATTTTAAAGTCGGCGATCCCGACATCTCAACTACAAGGGCTTCCTTAAAAATTCAAGCTCTTTTTCCCACAATTTTAGGCTTTCTATCTAAGTTTTAGAATCGTTGGCATAAGCTCAGCCTACCTCGGATCGGGGTCAAGGGCGGGCTGCGTTTTTTGCAGACCGGCGTAGCGCACCCTTGATGCCGATTCGAGGTAAATATAGTTCGCGCTGGTTGTGGCAGCGGCACTTTGCTGCCGTAACCATGACGCCTTAATTATTCCAACACCACTACGCCTTCTTTTCCCTTATTCAAATTCTTGCTTGGTTCTATGTCTGTTTCAAGTCTTGCTGCGCACAATACGGTTCGGACTGCGTTACTACAAACGGCCTTGTTGAACTGTTTGTGTTAATCAGTTCGGGCCCTGATGAAAGACGCGTGTGAAGCTCCTCAATCGTTAGTCGGGATTTGCTTGCTCCCCATTGAGCTGATCAGGTATTTCTCCACCCGGTCGTACCGTTACCACATCAACGCATGCTTTCTCGAAGAAATAATTCGGTTGTCAGATATGACGATTTTTTCTGTACTCTTCACTGCCCATTTTTACTTATACAGGTACTTTAAATGCCGCTCCTTTGGCGAGCATCGCCCAGATCATGCGTGCATTTTTTGCCGCGATCGCGACCAATGCTTTTCCATAACCCGCACGCCCCGCTAAGGCGACGGCCCATCGACTGATCGCATCGCCTTTATCGGGTGCATTGGCGAGCACCGATTTCGCGCCGAGAATAAGCAAGGTGCGTAAATATCGATCTCCCGCTTTGGTAATTCTCCCCAATCGCGCTTTACCACCCGAACTACATTGTCCCGGAACGAGGCCTAACCACGCTGCCAGTTGTCGGCCGTTTTTGAAATCATGACCATTGCCGATGGCTGCTAAAAGCGCGGTTGCCGTGGTAGGGCCAACACCAGGGATTGCCATGATACGAGTACAGCGATCATCTTCACGCGCGACTTGTTTGAGATGCTGATCATATTCTGCAATGCGTTCGTCGAGTAGCGCGACGTGTGCCAATAAGTCGGTCACAGTACGCGCCGCCCAGCCGGGTAAATGTTCGATTGCCCGATAGGCTTGACGACGTACGGTATCGGCCTTTTGTGGCAGCACAATGCCAAATTCTGACATCAGCCCACGCACGCGATTGATCGTGGCAGTACGCTCTTCGATAAATCCCTGACGGGTACGATGAACACAGAGGGTCGCTTGGGCGTCCATCGATTTAATCGGCACAAAGCGCATAGTAGGACGCATCACTGCTTCGCAAATAGCGGCAGCATCATTGGCGTCGTTTTTGCCACGTTTGCCTTGCATGCGATAGGGCGAAACGAATTTTGGTGCCATCATTTTAGGGGTGTGTCCAAGCTTGACTAGCTCACGTGCCCATTGATGCGCGCCGCTGCAGGCTTCCATGCCAACGATGCATGGAGGTAGCGCTGTCAATACGTCTAACAGCTTGGCGCGAGATACATTGGGACGCACTAAGATGGCTTTCCCTGCGGCATTTACGCCGTGTAATGCAAAGACATCCTTAGCTAAATCTATGCCGATAACGGTGACAATCTTGCTCTCGTCACTAGCATTTTGGGGTGACATAGTGGTAATCTTGTTCATGATCTTTCCTTTCAAGAGGTAATTACATTGCAATGCAACTCTCACTCTACGCCGCTTTGGCTGATCGCAATTACCTCGCCGGTTGTTCTGGGTGGGGAAGCCCCTTTCATTCGTTAGGCATTGATTTATGAACGAGGGCAACTTTGAATATCGGGCGGCGCAGAAGGAGCTTCTTGAGGCAATCAATCAGCTCCGAGACCTTCATGGGGAGCCGCCTTATAACGAGTTACCTGAGCCGCCGTTTTGTTCGTTCTGTGGTCGCTCCAAGAAAGAAATGGGGGCGCTGGTTGAGGGCATTAACGCTCATATCTGCGTCGATTGTGCTGGTGAAGCACGCCGCTTACTTTTGAGAGATTGAGAGTCAATGACTACCCCCCCGCTCAAGTTCGCTCCCTTTGGTCGCTGGGACGCCCCTTCGGCGCGCCCTTTAGCTATGCGTTGGGCCGCATGAGAATGTCGAACAATTCCGAAATTGACCAGCTTGATGATCAACCACTTCGATGGTCTTCGTCTGGATTGCTGGTTACCTTCATGGCCGCTTTACTGGGGGTATACCTGCTCGCTCAATTTGCGTCTTCTCCACCAACGGTCCGCTATCGCATCTGCAACGGCACATCTGTCTCATTGAATGGCGTCCGCGTCCTAGGCTTCGAAAACCTCAACTTGGGAGTTGGCGAGTTTTCGACTTTCCGTGAAGGATCCGGGTTAGTTCGAGAGGTCGGAATTCGTGCCAACGCAAACGGTAAGAATCTTGAGACGATATTTGATGATCACCTGGGCGAACCACTGCTTCCAAAGGGTACCTATACATTTTCTATAGTGTTAGAAGGTTCCGATCATATTCGTGCAGTTGTTTCAGACGGAAGCCAATGCAAGTGAAGACGCAATTGCCCAACCATAAGCTCCAGCGGACGCGCTAGGCAGAAGAACATGAAATCCAATATCCTCGTGGCCGCTGTCTCCTTTTCGGCCGCCTTCGCCGCATTCTGGATATTCTACGGAAAGGATTTGGCGTGGGATGTAAGCGCCAACGGGAACTATTGGTATTCCGAAGATTTTTCGACCCAAGGGAAGATTGTCGTGACGAGCGCCTTTTCAGCTCTGATTGCTACCGTCGCCGTGGGGCTAAGTATCCTCGTTAAGAATCTCAGAAAGAAATAAAAAAATGCAAAATGAGCCCAACAAAGCGATGGAGCGAAGCCGATTGCCTTTCACCGACCGTGTTTATGAATGCTCCGCGCCAGGCAACTGGCTTGCTGATCTTTATCATTAAGTTCCATGTCTATTCTTCGTCACCGTCTTAAGAAGGTTGCAATAGCGCTGTTTTGTACTGTTATTTGGGTGTAGTTGGCAGGACTGTTCATTTGGGACGGAATTTCAACTAACACTTTCAATCACGTCTTGGCCAACATACTAGCGAGTCCGTATATGCTCTCTGGATTATTTCGCTCTGAACCTGTTGGTATTTGCGTTACGTTAGCTTTACAGTTTGGTATTTGTTTTATAGCCATATCCGCGCTTAAAAGAAAACGTACAAAGGAAGATTTATGAATTTCAAACTTAACTGGTTGTTCGTTTTGGACGGCTTCGCCGTCGCACAACTGAAACGTTAGAGGTCAACAATGCAGCTGTCTCGTTTTATCGTAGGTACTTTGCTATGTGTACTGTCGCAGGTTGCAATTGCCACAGATAGTTCAGAAATTTACAAGCGTGATCCAGCGATGGGTGACGATTTTGTAGATATATCACTAAAGATTGAATCAATGAAATGTGACTCGTGGTCGAACTGCACGGTTCTCGCAGGTGGCACGTTTAAAGGTCAACCGGTTGCGGTCGAAGTTTCAATTGTATCCAATGGCAGT
>CANHZI010000193.1 GCA_947464955.1 Oxalobacteraceae bacterium | reverse complement strand
GTTCTGGGATTGGAGAGCCAGCTTCTGCCTGCTTCAGGATTGCGATAATCTGGCTGTCGGTGTAACGGGATGTCTTCATGTAAAACCTCTAAAAATCAAATTTAGAAAATTCTACTTATAAGTCCGATTATTTGCTGGGGGGATTACCGGGGAGCGTCGACAAGATTTCAAAACTTTCTCTCAAATACAATTTTTATGGAAGGGCGCAATCTACTGCTGTATTCAGAATAATAATTATTATCTGAGTAAAAATAATAGGCCTTCTCATTTGATGGCCGAGCAAAAATATTTGTGGCTGCAATTCTTAGTTTGCTGGAATCATCAAATTTAAACAAAGAGTAAAGTTCGGCATCTCGTTCGTTAGCGCTTACATTCACAATTGTTGGCGAGATTTGAATTGCTGTGCCTTTGCGAAGCGAAAAGGTTCCGCCCAAAGTAGCTCGAGGTGATGGGTGCCAGTCCAAGCTGAGATTTGTTGAAAGTGGAATTTGTCCTCTAATTCGGTTATTCGCTGAAGCGATATTGCTCATGCTAGAGAAATTACGATTTTGGGAAAATCTGACTTCAACTTTATCAAGTGATGGGAAAATCAGTTTGCTCGGAAATTTAAGCTCAACTGTCATTCCATATACTTTAGCATCTCCATCATTGATTGGTACTTTAATCCATTTGTCATTTTGGAAAACTAGGTCTGGTCGAACGACGTCATTTATTTTTTTTGCATAAATTGATGTGCCAAAAAATGTATCATCTCCGACATATTTTTCATACGCAACGTCAAAACCGAACGAAGTTTCTGGTAAAAGATTTGGATTGCCCATTGAATCTGGGTTAAATGGGCTATTATTTCCGCTAAGCATTACTCGCGGTAATAAATCCAATATGTTTGCTTGCTTAAACGTTTTTGAAACTGAGAATCGCAATTGATCGACACCCTCATTTCCAATTTTATACAGAATTTGCCCAAGTGGACTTAAAACTTTAAAGTTGTTGCTAACAGTTGTTCGAGCTTTGTTACCCGATTCCTGATTTAAATTTTCCCACCGTAATCCTAAATATACGGAAAGTAATTTAGAAGCTGCCCACTCATCCTGAAAATATATAGCACGTTTGAATGCTGACGCTTCGTTTCTTTCTTTCATTTCTACCACTCTATTTGTGGTGAGAACTTGCTGATCTGTGGCCGACTCAAAATGAAGATCCCCACCAATTTTTAGTGTGTGTCCATCAAATAAGTTAGATTGGAGAGCGAATTTTGCTGCAGCATCATTGTTTAAGACTTGGGATGTTTTTTGAATGTTACCTGATAGTTGATTGGAGTTCGTTGCTGACGCCTCTTGTGTCGAATTGTTTTTAAAATTTGTCAGCAAAAGATGTGCGTCCAGAACTAACGTATCAGATAAGCTTTTTTTATAGTCCAAATCTAATTTGGCTACTCTTGGTTGATTTTTTTCGCTGAAATTTTCAGTCGTTGGTCTGGTTGTTTGGTCAACCGACGACCTCCAATGTACAACATTTGCTAGAATTGTGTTTTGCTCTCTAAATAGCCCTTGCATAGATAATTCAGCACCATCTTCATTACGCCAATTCGAACTTAGTCGAAGCTTAATGGCAGGAAAATTGCCACTATTTTCATATTTTCCATCGCGTTTTTCAAATCGTTCGCCATCCTTACTTTCTTTAGCTTCGGATGCGATTATCTCTTCTGAGTACGACTTCTCACTTATTTCAGCCGAGATACGATATGAGTAAGCCTTACCTTTTTCAGAATACTGAGCATCGATCAGACGGTTTAAAAAGATGCTATTTTTGTCGTACGTTACTTTCAAATCGGTACCACTTTTCTTTACCTTCTTTTTCAGTATGATGTTGATGGTGCCGGCGATTGCTTGAGTGCTAAACTCTGCGATAGCAGCATGGAGTAGTTCAATGCGCTCGATGTCTGTGACACTAATTGAATCAATATCAAATCCACGAGGCATTTCTACACCGTCAACTAGTATTTGAGTATAGCGACCCGCAAATCCTCTGATTTGTATTTCACTCCCTTTAACAACTATTCCAGGTTGTCGCTTCAAGATAGCCGAAATTTGATAGTCGCCATATTTACTTATTTCATCTTGAGTAATAACCGTCCTTGAAAAGGTATCTTCTTTTCTAGGGTTATAGGCAGTCGATGTGCCGCTTATTTCAACTCTAGTAATGGGTGCAACGCTTGAGTTTCCCTTTTGTGGTTCCTTTTCTAGATTTTGACGACCAATAGCACTCTCTACAATCGAAAATAAGAAAATTATCGTGGCGGTAATCTCGAGAGGTTTATTTTTCCAATAATTCATTTATAACGACCCAGATAGGATATTGCGGGAAATTGAAGCAAAGACATGAAATTATATTAATTAATTTGGCGAATTCACAATTTTTTGAGGCTAATAGTCAAGTTTCATCGGGGTTGTCATAGCATTTTCTTAGCGACTTATCGATCGAATCAGAAATTTGTTTTCTGATATTCAAGCAGATCACTTTTAAGAATTGATCATTTTTATCAAGATGTAAAGATATTCGCTTCTGTTGATCGCCCGGTTAAGGGGCGGAGGTGATCTTTATTTTATGTTCGACTTGAAAAAAGGCTACATCGAAAATGAGCGATAATGCTAAATCATTATAAAATTTAAAATTAATTTGAATTTTATCTAACTTTTTTGGGTGGATGTTTTCCGACAGCGCAAACAATATTGCAATTATACTATTAATGTCTAAACTGTTTCGACATACAATTGTTTGCCTCGGAAAACTTAAATTTGTGTGTGCCAGATCTCTCGCCACGAGTTGGATTTGAACAAAATTCTTGCAAAATTTTGCAAATAGAGCGATGCAAAATACCCACACTTAAAAAAAAGTGAAATTGGGGCTTGCTAAAACCACTGATTTTTTATACAGTGTCGTTCATACAGTGATTTGCAGCATTTTGTGTTGCGGAGTCAGGTAGAAACTTGAAACAGAGTTGCTTTAAATTTAATTGATGGTCGACTGCAGGCAGTCGGCTCGTTGCCAACGTAAATACCCGAGAGAGAAACATGGACGATAGAAAATCTGATAACAGCGCCGACAAAAGCAAAGCACTGGCTGCCGCATTGGCACAAATTGAAAAGCAATTCGGTAAAGGCTCGATCATGCGTTTGGCGGATGGTGCCAAAGTTGAAGAAGTCCAAGTCGTCTCTACGGGTTCCTTGGGCTTAGATATTGCCCTTGGTGTAGGTGGTTTGCCACGCGGTCGTGTGATCGAGATTTACGGCCCAGAGTCATCTGGTAAAACGACTTTAACGCTTCAAGCGATTGCGGAAATGCAGAAACTTGGTGGCACTTGTGCTTTTATTGATGCTGAGCATGCATTGGATGTAGGTTATGCGCAGAAGTTGGGTGTGAATCTAAATGATCTCTTGATCTCTCAGCCAGATACTGGCGAGCAGGCACTGGAAATTACAGACGCTTTGGTACGTTCTGGTAGCGTAGATTTGATCGTTATCGACTCGGTTGCCGCATTGACACCAAAGGCTGAGATCGAGGGCGATATGGGTGACTCTTTACCTGGCTTGCAAGCGCGTTTGATGTCTCAAGCTCTGCGCAAATTAACAGGTACGATCAACCGTACAAACACGACAGTTATTTTCATCAACCAAATTCGTATGAAGATCGGTGTGATGTTTGGCAGTCCTGAGACAACGACTGGTGGTAATGCCTTGAAATTCTACGCTTCTGTGCGCTTGGATATTCGTCGTACGGGTTCCATTAAAGCAGGCGATGAAGTTATTGGTAACGAAACGAAAGTGAAAGTTGTTAAGAACAAAGTCGCACCTCCGTTCAAAGAAGCCCATTTCGATATTCTTTATGGTGCAGGTACGTCACGCGAAGGTGAAATTCTTGACCTCGGCGCGGATTGCAAAATCGTTGAAAAATCCGGTTCTTGGTATAGCTACAACGGCGAGAAGATCGGACAAGGTAAAGATAATGCACGTAATTTCTTGATCGAGCGCCCAGCCTTGGCGCACGAAATTGAGAACAAAGTGCGCGAGCAATTGGGTGTGCCGCTCTTGCCGCCACTCGCAGAAGTTTAAGTCCTCACGAATTTATAGTTCACGTTAGTCTTAAGTCGATCTTCCTTGCCATGGAGGGTCGACTTTTTTTGTTACAGGTCGATTTTTTTGTTCAGGGGCGACTTTTTTGTTTGCTTGAGATGTAGGGCGAGGAAACAGGTTTTCTTCTATTTCTGTGCTTGTGAAGTTTGAGATATGTCTGAATTCACCGCAACACTTGTAGTGTTCAAGCGAGTTCCATATTGAGGCGGCGGCCTAATTGCAAATGCCTGCAATAGCAGAATTCTCTATTCTTTGGCTCACTACGTAATACGACGACACTTTTGAATAACGCATGACAGCATGATCAAGAAACCGCAACTGAGTTTGAAAGGGCGTGCGCTACGCTATCTTTCTATGCGCGAGCATAGTCGATTGGAATTAGCGAGAAAGCTAACACCTTATGTGCAAGAAGGTGAGGATCTAGACGAGGTCTTAAATTTCCTGGAACGCTCTAACTTCTTATCGAATCAGCGTTTCTCCGAATCTTTGGTGAATCGTCGCCAAGCGCGATTTGGTAATCAAAGGATCTTCGCGGAATTAGGTAACCATGATTTAAGCGCCGATGATATGGGCGAACTTAAAGAAAAGCTGCAAGGCTCCGAGATTGAGCGTGCAATTGACGTTCTACATAAGAAATTTTCCTCTGCGCCGGCTGACCACATGGAAAAAGCGAAGCAAATGAAATTTTTGATGCAAAGAGGTTTCTCTAGTAAGGCCGTTCAGCAAGCAATACGTGCGCCGCGGCCTGATGATGAAGACCTTGGCTTCGATCATTAATTTTTCCTGACCGCTTGTCGTCCTTAAGTGAATTTTCTAACAAGCGATTTCTCAAACATGCGCGCTGAGGATGGATTTAAGCTCACGTCTTAATGACTTCGTTCTTCTTAGATTTGCGACTGTGCTTCATTCAAAACTAAGCGACAGCCGAACACGGGGCCGGCGGTGTAGCCGGTTTCTGGTTGAAAGCGAATGCGTATTTTTTCTTTACCCTCGGTCAATGATCTTGGGATCTCGTAATTCTGGTCGATGAATAAACCCGGATGCTCTGCATTCAATTCAACGCGCGCAATCTCCACCTGATCGACTAGGATTTTAAAGCGGCGATTACGTTCTTCTCCCCAGTAACTTGCTTGTAAACTTAATGCCCCAGGTTTGACTTTCATATCAAACGCGAAGAAGCCACCTGTGCGCGCATCTCGACCATTTCGACCGCGGTAGGAAACGGGGTAGGAAATGTCGGATTCTAATTGATGATCGCGTTCGGCCTGCATTTCACCGAGATACATGATATCAACTGATCGACGCGCAATTTCACGTTTCTCCTCTTCTTCGCGTTGATACTGTGCGGCCGCCACTTGCCATTGCGTTTCGCTAAATCGCGGAAAATACACGGCAGCGCGACGCTCCGCCATCTGGAAAAAGGCAGTGAATTGCATGTCGACTGGTTTTCCTATGCCCAGTGTTTGATAGCGAAGTTTATGTTCAGGGAGACGCTTGAATTTGGATAAAAGCTGGTCACCGACCAACGCTGGAGCGGGGGCTGAATATGGTTTGTCGGCGGCACCGAGGTCGGCAGCCAATACCATAGGACCACGTAATACGGCGACGATTTGATCTTGTTCTTTGGCAGGCATTCCTCCAGCATTTTCGAATCGTAATGTCATAGGGAGTTTTAGCGTAACGCGGTCGTGCTGCTTCCAAATACGTTTGATACGGCAGTATCCGCCTCCATTTTCTGCAGAGATCACTTTCCCATTCAATTGAATTGAAAATTGATCCGCCCATGTTGGAATTCTGAGAGCGATTTCTTGTTCGGCTAGTGTGCTGCTTTCAATCGCGATATGGATTTCTTCATCAAACGGATAGCTACCGGTTAGTGTCAAACTGAGCCCTTGTTCTTTCCACTGCAAACGCGAGGGGATATATAAATTGACGAGCAAAGTCTTCCCCTGAGACCAGTAAATACTATCGCCATGTTTGGCATGACTCTCAAGGCCAGAAAGCATGCAACACCAGAAGCTATCTTCCTCATTCGAGAACTCACGAGGCACGCCAGACATCAGAGGCGTCATGTAGGTGAACATGCCAGTCTTAGGGTTTTGGTGCGCCAAAATATGATTCAGGTGTCCGCGCTCATAGAAATCAAAATAACGCGGATCCGCTTTCCAGCTGAACAAATGTCGAGTGAGCTTGAGCATATTGTAGGTGCCGCAGGCCTCACAGGTTTGTTCCGAAATATGCTGATGCTGGGTATCCGGACCATCAAAATACTCACGGTCACCGTGCCCACCGATGACATAACTGTGATGTTCAACCACGCTTTTCCAAAACTGTAGACTTGCCGCCTGATAATGGCTTTTGCCAGTGATCTCGGCCAGTCTCGCGAGTCCGATTACTTTCGGTATTTGTGTGTTGGCATGCAGCGTCGCAAGTTTGTCTTGAGCTTCCACGAGCGGCTGCAAGGTCTTAGTATGGTACAGGCGCTCGGCCAAGCTTAGCCAACGTGGATTTTTCGTCCGTATATAGAGCTCTGCAAAGCTTTCATTGATGCCACCATGTTCGCAATTTAACACCTGCTGCAGCTGGTCTGCATTCAATGCGTCGAATACTTTAGCGATATACCTTGCGAGTCCTTCAGCGACGTTGAGTGCCTTCGCGTTACCGCAGTACGCTTGCGCGTCGAATAATCCGGCCAATACTTTGTGCCAGTTATAAAATGGAACCCAACAGCCATTGAGATCGAACCCTGCGGAGCGAATGTCTCCCGCCATGATCTCGGCGAAGATTTCTTTTCCATCGACGACTTCGCCGGACTTGCGTTTGCGCATGAAGCCGCCGATATAGCCATCGCCGTGCGCCTGTTGGATTTTTTCTAGCTCCTTGACTATGTAGCTGACGCGACGTCGCATCTCGAGGTCGTCCGTTTGCGCATACATCAAGGAGAGGGCGCTCAGATAGTGGCCTAGTGCCTCGCCAGCAATGGTATCGGCCTCCCATCCGCCATAAGATTTTGCTTTCACCGGTATGCCAGCGAAACGGTGGTAGTTATGTAGGAGACGATCAGGGTCTAAACGCACCAGTAATGCCTGATTCGCCTTCAAGGCATCAAGGTAAACAGAAGGCAGTAGACGCACACGCTCCATCGGTATGGCTTTAATCTTCGCACCCGTGAGCTCACGCGAAGCTGCAGCCGATGTCTGCGCTAAACTGGTAAAACTAGTGGCGATGCCGGCACTACTGGCGAGCCCCTTCAGAACGAGACGTCGATGTGGATTGCGCGTCATCTTCTTTGTTTGCATATCGCCTGCTTTCTTGTCTTTGAAGAGAATAATTCTGCCGTCGTTCCGTTTTCAGCGATGCGTAAAGCGCAAAGTGGTGAGAAGGCACATTTACGACAGAAGTAAATATATTTGGAATATAATTGAATCAAGTGCCATGTGCAATGTCAAACTTGATCTCTACCGTAAAGCATCTAATTGCATCGCGTGGTG
>CANHZI010000192.1 GCA_947464955.1 Oxalobacteraceae bacterium | reverse complement strand
TTCAGTGATTTCGGTAACACGGTCAATCCAAAAGCCAGCTTCCGTTATCAACCGAACTCTGTGGTGATGTTCCGTGGTTCTGCCAATACCGGTTTCCGTGCACCGACTTTGTTTGATCGTTATGGCTATCGCTTGCCAGGTGCAACCACGACCACAGGCGCGGCTTGGGATGATCCTGTGCAATGCCCAGGCCCAACACCAGCGATTGCGGGAACGGGTAAAGCCTTGCCAGGTTTGGTTTCGGCAACGGTATGTAATGTGAAATTGCCGAAGCAAACAGGTAGTAATAACGAATTGATTCCAGAAACTTCAGTGGGCGGTACTTTAGGTATGGTGGTTGAGCCAATGAAGAACCTGACGGTATCGGTAGACTACTGGCGCGTGACGATGGACAAGATGTTAGCGAATTTGCCTGAGCAAGCTTACTTCTTAGACCCAGTGAAATATGCAGATTTGTTTGTGCGTGATGCGACGGGCAAATTGTTGTACATTAAAAATGTGACGATGAACCTCGGCGGTCAAAAAGCAGCTGGTTTAGATTTGGCGGCGAACTATAGCTATCCAACAGATGGTTGGGGTACATTTAAAGTCAGTTTGAATGGTACTTACCTGACGCAGTTTGATAATCAGTTAGAAAAAGGTGGTGCTTGGGCCTCCAACATCGGTCGCTTCGGTTTGGCCAGTAACGGCACAACAAGTAGTTTGCCTATCATTACATTCCGTTGGAAACATACCTTGGCTTTGAATTGGAGCAAAGGTGACTGGGGTGCGCAATTAACACAGAACTACAACACCGGCTACCACGATCAAAACTTGGTCGCGGCGCAATACTTCCGTGACATCAAACCTTACCAAGTGTTTAACCTCACAGGCACTTATCGTGGATTTAAAAACTTCACGATTGTGGCTGGTGTGACGAATCTGTTTGATGTCAATCCGCCAGTGACTAATCACAGTGGTTATAACGGTTATTTGAGTAGCGCCGCTAGTCCGATTGGTCGTGCATTCAATACCCGTATCACTTATACCTTCTATTGATCGGTCATACCCGCGATCTGTTTGAAACAGATCGCGGTTTTTTTTTGATCTCGTTCATCATTGATTGATCACCGGTATTCATCATGGCATTTCATGTTCAATTCAAACGGAGATGGCAAGTGCTGATGCTTGCGCTCTCACTTCTCATGCTCGGTGCATGTGCACCTATCAGCGAGCGACAACACAAGCAAGCAGACAATGCACCAGCGATACGCATCGTCTTAGTCGGTGACTCTACGATGGCTACGAAAAGTGGCTATGGCGATGCGCTATGCGAACGCTTTACGCCTGCCGTACAGTGCATTAATCTTGCTCGTGGCGGTCGTAGTTCTGGCAGTTTTCGTGCTGAAGGCTTATGGAAACAAGTCGAAGATTTACTCAAAGATCAATCAGGGCGCCGGACGTATGTCTTGATCCAGTTTGGTCACAATGATCAACCTGGTAAGCCGGGGCGCTCGACTGACTTAGTGACGGAATTTCCCGTCAATATGGTGCGCTATGTGGATGAAGTACGCGCTTGGAATGGTGTACCTGTGTTGGTCACACCTTTAACCCGTCGTAGTTTTCGCGCAGGTGTTTTAGAAAACAACCTCTTGCCTTGGGCAAAGGCGATTGAGAAGATAGGGCAGCAACGCCAAGCCACTGTGTTGCCACTCAATGCAAAAAGTTATGCGGCAGTACAAACGATGGGGGAGGCAGAGGCGGACACCTTAGCAGTAGCGCCTCCACCGGTAGTGAATAAGCAAGTGGATGAAGCAGGTTCAAGCAGACCTGATATCGCAAAGTTAGAGCCTCAGGGCGCGCCAAAGTCTGCTTTTGATCGCACCCACGTGGGTCGCAAAGGTGCTGTCTTTTTCGCTGACATGGTGTTGCGTGAATTGATGCAGGCTTATCCAGAAACCAAGGTCTTAGTTGGGCCAGCCTTGACGACTGAAGTCGCAAGAGAAGGAAGTAAATAATGAAGTCCTTAAGCTTGAAATTGCTGATGTGCGCTTTGCCTTTCAGTTCGTTTTTTTCTGCAGCCAGTTTTGCGCAAGATAGTCGGCAAGTGATCGAACCCCGTATGCCTGCGGTATGCACTGTGTTAACCGCGACGCAAGCAACGAAAGAAGTGGCAGAAAGTACCATCGTCGACACTCAAAAAATCCAGGCTGCTCTCGATCAATGTCCACAAGGGCAGGCCGTGCAGTTAGCGGCAAATAATGAACGCGACAGTTTTATTGCTGGACCACTACGTATTCCTTCCGGTGTTTCTTTGCGCATCGATCGTGGGGTGACCTTGTATGCCAGCACAGATCCAAGTTTGTTTGAGCGTGGTGATAAGTTTGGCGCTTGTGGCGTCAACGCAGAAAAAGGTCGCCAATGTTTGCCCTTTATTCGCATGGAAGATGCGAAGTCCTCAGGCTTGTACGGCCCCGGCACGATTGATGGACAAGGTGGTGCCTTGGTTAAAGGTAAAACCGAATCGTGGTGGCAAATGGCACGCCGAGCACAACGTGAGAACAATGAACACAATGTACCGCGACTGATTGAGGTCAATCGTTCGCAAGACATCACTTTCTATCAGTTACGTTTGCTTAATTCGCCAAACTTTCATGTGACTTTGAACCGAGTGGATGGCTTTACCGCTTGGGCGGTGGTGATCGATACGCCTTCTACCTCACGCAATACCGATGGCATTGACCCTATCTCGTCGCGCAATATTACCGTAGCACATAGTTATATCCGCACGGGAGATGACAATATTGCGATTAAGGGCGGTAACAACGGCATGGTCGAGAATGTCTCCATCTTGAATAACCAGTTTTATACAGGTCATGGCATGTCGATTGGGAGCGAAACCAATGGCGGCGTGCGTAATGTCTTGGTGCGTAATCTCAGTATGCAAGGCACCACTTCAGGCTTACGTATCAAGAGTGATATTTCACGGGGCGGTGTGGTCGAACATATTCGCTACGAAAATGTATGCTTGCGTGACATTAAACGCCCACTTGATATCGACACCCGCTATGGCCGCAACGCCACTGGGCAATTGATTCCACGCTATCGCGATATCGTGATGGAGAACGTGCACAGCCTAAGCCCAGGACAAATCATCTTACGCGGCTACGATGCGCAAAATCCGCTGCGTTTGCAGATGAAACAAGTCAGTGTAGCGGCGGCTTCATTAGCAACGCAAACCGTCGCCTTCGCTGAGATCAACGTCGATGGTAGGCCGCAATCCTTCATTGAAGAGGGAAAGCGTATTGAACTGCCTACGGTGAGCGAGAGTACTTGTGCAGGTAAGTTCGCCGATTTCCCGGTGGTGCAAAAGAAGGAGGTGCGCCCCCAGCTCACTGCCCAACAAGCCGCATTGTTCAGCATTGAAGAAGTGCTTAAGCGTGTGGGGGAAGCAGGCAAAGAAAAGTTAGACCCATGGAACCCGTTGAATGACGACCTAGTGCGTTCGCAAGAGGTCAAAGCAGACTATGTGGTGGACCGTCGCTTAAAGGCCGATGGCATCCGTGTATTCCACAGCGTGCAAGCTGCAGTCAATCAAGCTTTGCTCGATGGCAGAAAAATGCAAGCTAAGACGGCAGGCAATAAACGTTTATGGATAGAACTTGCGCCTGACACTTATCGAGAACTCTTGTATGTGCCTGTAACCGAGGTTCCGATCACCTTGTTCTCAAAAAATGCAGATGCGCGCCAAACTAAGATCGTCGCCAATCTTCACGCGGCATTACTGGGCCGAGCTTATATCAGCCGTTTCGCCAAGCAGTTTGAAGGGGTGGACCCTAGCATCGTCGAGATGTTTAATAGCATCAAAGACAGGGCAGTGATAGGCACTAACGGCAGCGCAGTAGCATGGATACGCGGTGACGGTTTTCAAGTCAAAAACATCACGATTGAAAACGCTTACAACAAAGAAGCGATTGATACTTCAGCCGAATGTCCGAATAGCAGCTGTGGCGCCACAGCAGGTACAGCCCCGGTGGTCGTCGTGCATCATCAAGCGGTAGCGATGATGGTGGAAGGCGCAGATAAAGTTCAATTTGAAAACTTACGCCTCTTGGGTCTGCAAGATACTTTGTACTTACGTTCGACGAAACCTGGCCTCAGTGTGCGGAGTTTCTTCCATCATTCTTATGTGGAGGGTAATGTCGATTTTATCTTCGGCGACACCACGGCTTACTTCTATCGATCGGAGATTAGGTCTATCGGTGATCGTTCCACTTCGTACGTGGCGGCACCGAATACCAATCTGCGCAGCGCCTATGGCTTCGTGTTTAACGAATGCGATTTCACACACGATGGCAGCGCCAATGCTTTAGCAGGGAAATTCTATTTGGCACGGCAATGGTTCCATACACAAAAGTGCACCCCTTATGCAGGTATCAATGTGCCGGGCTATCGTTGTGAGTTAGCCGATGTCGATGGCTATCAGGCGCCTGTCGGCACCATTAGCAAACAAGTCTTAGAAACCGTCGGCAAGGTCGTGATTTTGAATTCACGCATTGGCGCACATATTCAAACGCAACATCCTTGGGCTGATTGGAATAAAAAAGGCAGCCTCGCTTTCCGCCCTGCGCAATATGCGGTGGCCGATTATTTCGCCAATTTAGCGGAAGTCAGCAAAGAACGCGATGCCGATTGGGTGCAGCAGCTTGGCTATAGCTTACCCTTGACTATGCCAACGCCGGCTGCAGCAATATTCTTGGCTGAGTTTAACAATAGCGTAGAAGCAGCGCCCGCCACTTCGCCTGCTCATCCTTGAAAGTGAATGAAAGCTTCCTATGAATAAGAATCAAACACGCCGACGCTTCCTAAAAAGCACCAGCCTAATGGGCGGCGCACTTTGTCTGCCTAAGGCATGGAGCCAAAGTAAAGTGGAAAGCGACCCTTGGCAACGTGCGCAAAGTATCGTTGATCGTTTCGCCAAAGCTTTGCCATTTCGTGACCAAGATTTTTCAGTGCTGGAGTTCGGTGCCAAGCGATGCGAATTAGATTCGGTCAAGGCTTGGGTCTCACATGAAGAACAAGCGACATTGCCCACGCCGAAGACCGGTAGTCATGATTGTTATCCCGCATTTGCCGCAGCCATCGCCGCTTGTCATCAAGCCGGGGGCGGGCGCGTCGTCATTCCTAAAGGTGATTGGTATTGTGCTGGCCCCTTGGTTTTGCTGTCGAATGTGCATGTGCATTTACAAGCGGGTGCGCATATCTTCTTTAGTCATCAACCTGAACACTACGCTCAATATGGTAGTGTTGATTGTGGTGCCAATGGCCGCTTGGTGATTTCGCGTTGGCAGAGTAATGATTGCTTAAATTACTCACCGATGGTGTATGCCTTCGGACAAACCAATATTGCGCTTACAGGCGAAGATTGGAGCAGTATTCTAGACGGGCAGGGCGGAGTGCCATTTAATGAAGCTGGCGATTGTTGGTGGACTTGGAAGGGCAAACAAAAAACCATTAACTCGGTTGGTCAAGACACTACGCCTAACTACAAGGCTGGCAAGATGTCAGAGAACACAGTGAATCCACTAAACGCCAGAGCTTTGTCTGACGTGGTCAATATCAGTCAAGAAGAGGGCGCCTTAATTCAAGCCGAAGGCGATCGTTGGCGCGCAGATGGTGCCTACTTGCCAGCTTTATCTGAAGCCAAAGTGCCGCTACCAAAACGTGTCTTCGGTAAAGGGCATTATCTACGCCCACCGATGATACAACTCATCGGCTGCGATCGCGTTTGGCTGCAAGGCTATCAAGTCTGCAATACGCCATTCTGGCAGCATCACCCCGTCAATTGCCGCGACATCTTGATCAAGAATGTGCTCGCGAAAAGCCACGGCCCCAATAGCGATGGCTTTGATCCCGAGGCTTGCGACAATGTCTTAGTCGAGTCCTGCACCTTCGATACCGGCGACGACTGTATCGCGATTAAAGCGGGTAAAAATCGCGATACGCAATACGGCCCTTCGCAAAATATCGTGATACAAAACTGCACCATGCAAAGTGGCCACGGCGCCGTTACTTTGGGCAGCGAAATGGCAGGCGGCATTCAGCATGTCTACGCGCAAAACCTCTTGTTCGAGAACATGCATTGGGCGACCAACCCATTGAACACCGCGATACGTCTCAAAACCAATATGAACCGCGGCGGTTTCTTACGCCACTTCTATGTACGCAACGTACGTATCCCCAACGGCGTACAAATCAGCCCATCGTTCTACGCGTCATTACCAGGTTCGCCCATCGCGTCCCGAACCGTCGCGTCCGCTGCAGGCGCAGTCGTCACCTTCGACTGTGACTACGCACCCGTGGCTGATAATGTACGTACCCGTCCACCAGAAGTGAGCCACGTACATATTTCAAATGTGACGGTCGGCAATGTGAAATCAAAAACAGGGCGGTATTCCTGCTACCAAGCGATAGTGATCTTGGGCCCCGTAGCCTCGGATTACAACGGACCTTTACCTATACCCACGGTATTGCCCGTGCGTGATGTCGTGATTGAAAACTGTGATTTTGGTGACCCTGTCAATCAGGCGGAATACATCTACCTTTATAACGTGCAAGGTTTGAAGCTGAAGAATGTAAAGATAGCTGGTAAGACGATTACGCAGGAATTTGAAGCTTAGATGGTTTCTGTGTAGTGCCCGGCTAGTAGCGTGACCAGATATTTTCGAAATGCCCGACTTGTTCGGGCATTTTTGTTTTTTATGGTTGTGTATTTGGTATGATTGCGGAGCGAATTTAGGAATCAGTTGAATTGGTTTTGATCGTTCGGTGTGACGATCAAAAATTTCTTTTTCGATTGGTGCTTTGGTTTGGAAATTCATATTGGTGGTGGCGATTGCCATGCGTACGATTACGCTGCGCTTTAATCGTACCTACGCTGGCTGCGCTTAGAGTCAACACTTCGAAACTACCTCTTGTTCGGAAAGTCAAAATTTTATGGAATCAAGTAAATCACCTTCTTTCATTACGCTAGATGTCGAAGTGTTTTCGGAAGAAAATTTAGACTTAATGGCGGATTATTTTGAGAAGTCAGCAGTCGTACTTGCAAATCAAGAAGTGGACGACCTATTTTTCTTACGCATCGAGCCTAGGCACAATAGTAAGGGCGAGTTGGCACCTGAAAGTTGTGCTCAATTTATGATCGGTCTATTGGCAGAGCTTCCTGATGAACTCGAGGGTTTGTGGAAAAGGGCTACGACGAAAACTTTCGATTTTGGATTTGAGAGTGGAACTGAAGGATCGTGCTACCAGAGTGTAATTTCCGCGGAAACTTTGATAAATATCGCTAAGACTGGCTCAAGCTTCACAATCACAATTTATCAAACACCCGAGGAAGCATTGGAGCCCACTTAGGTACGATTAAAGCGAAGCGTAATCGTACGCATACAATTGAAACCCATCACAATTAATCAAAACTCATCAATCCATGCCAAATTATCGACGCGCATTTGTTGCTGGTGGGACGTGGTTTTTCACGGTGAACCTCCTGCAACGACATGGAAATAATTTGCTGGTGCGAGAAATTGAATTGCTTAGGCGCGTCGTGCAACAGGTACGTCAAAAGCATCCCTTTCACATCGACGCATGGGTTGTGTTGCCAGAGCATCTCCATTGTGTCTTGACGCTGCCGCCCGGCGACAGCGATTTCAGTTT
>CANHZI010000191.1 GCA_947464955.1 Oxalobacteraceae bacterium | reverse complement strand
ACCCGCGCTTATCAAGAGTCGGAAATGGTGGTGTGGTTCGCCTCGGGCTTGAGTTTGACGCGTTGGATTAAGCCGATTTTGAGCTTCGGTATCCCATTGATGCTATTGGTCGGCACCCTGAGTATGGTGGTTTCTCCTTGGGCCAATGAGCAAAAACTTGAAGTGCGCAATCGTTACGAAAAACGCGAAGATATTTCTAAAGTCGCGCCAGGTAAATTTCAAGAATCACGCGGCGGTGGCCGTGTTTCATTTGTCGAAGAAGTCTCCGGTGACTTGAGCAAAGTTCAAAATATTTTTACCAGTAGCCAAAAAGACGGTCGCACTAGTGTGATTGTCGCTAAAGAAGGCAAAATCGAAATCGATGAGCATGGCGATCGTTTCTTGGTCATGAGTCAAGGACGCCGTTATGACGGTTTGCCAACCGAAGGTGATTTCCAGATGATGCAATTTGAAAAGTATTCTGTATTGGTATCGACCCAAAGCAAACTCGATGCGGATAACCGTTCTGCTAAAGCCTTACCTCTGATGACCTTGTTGGATAATCCGAATCCGACCCGCGATGGCGAACTATTGTGGCGTGTGTCTTTACCGTTTATGGGGTTGTTATTGATGTTGTTAGCCATTCCATTGGGATACGTTAATCCACGTGTTGGGCGTTCTGCCAATCTGATCGCCGCGCTGATTTTTGTATCGATCAATATCACCATGCTCAATATGTTACAGATGTCGGTGGTCAATGGCCGCTTGAGTTTCTGGCGTGCATCGTGGCCTATGCATTTCTTGGTCGCGACTTTGGTCACAATCTTTTTCTTGTGGCGTTTGAAAGTGAATAGCCGTATGCATCCAAGTGGTTTGTGGTCGCGCTTTAAAGCCTGCTTCCGTAGCGAACGTCGTTGCGACACAAGCTTACCTAGCGATGCAGGAGGTGCAGCATGAGTGTATTGCAACGTTATTTTGGGCAAGAAATCTTACGTGCGGTTCTCTTCGTTCTACTGGCTCTACTGGTCTTAACTTCTTTCTTTGACTTGATGGCAGAGTTGGGTTCTGTCACCAAAGAAGGCTATCGTATCCAGCATGCTTTCATGTACATCGGTCTGACTCTACCAGGAAAAGCCTATGACATGATGCCGATCGCGGTTTTGATTGGCTCTATCTATGTGTTGGCGCAATTTGCAGCAAATTCAGAATTTACGATCATGCGTGCGGCCAGTATGTCCTCTTGGAAAGCTGCACAAATCTTGATGCGTATCGCCTTGGTTTTTATTGCCTTAACTTTTTTGTTGGGCGAAGTCATTGCGCCAAAATCGGAGAAGTTTGCGAAAGCGCTCAAAGCCGATGCGCAAGGTGGGCCATTGACGCAGGAATTCCGCAGTGGCATGTGGACTAAAGATTTGATTCGTGCAGATGGCCTCAATGGCGCGGTGCTCGGCGTGCGGTTTTTGAATGTCACTAAGGTCTCACAAAACCGAGAACTCTTGGGCGTAAAAATTTACGAGTTCGATAAAGATTTCCAGTTGATCAGGCAAATCAATGCTGCAAAGGGCGAGTACGTGCGGTCCCATGTTTGGAAGCTTTCAACCGTAGTCGAAACCAGCTTTCCAAAGAATATCGCCAGTGAAGATATTCTTGCTGCCAATACGCAAAAACTGGAAAGCAAAGAACTGATTTCGGAAATTACACCGAATATTTTGTCTGTCTTGTTCATCGAGCCAGATCGTATGTCTGCTTATGAATTGGCTTCTTACACCCAGCATTTGGCGGAAAACAAGCAATCAACCAAACGCTACGATATGGCGTTTTGGAAGAAACTGACCTACCCAGTATCTATCCTCGTGATGATGGCATTGGCCTTACCATTCGCCTACCTACATGCACGCGATGGCGGCATCAGCTTGCGTATTTTTAGCGGTATCATGTTGGGGATGGTGTTTTATTTGGTGAATAGTTTGTTCTCTCATTTGGGGCTCATCAATACTTGGCCGCCATTTCTGACTGCGCTGTTCCCGAGCTTTATATTCTCTTTATTGGCATTCAGTGGCTTGCGTTACGTCGAACGAAATTAGACGCAAAGACTTCATTGAGGCTCATTGTTGCTTCAATTTTAAAGATACCGTTCATTCTTGAGGTAAGTATGTCAAAAAACGCTTTGATTTTATTTGCGCATGGCGCACGCGCTGCTAGTTGGGCAGCGCCGTTTCAGCGTTTGCAAAAAATGATTCAAGATATTTCGCCTGAACTGCGAGTGGAGTTGGCTTTTCTTGAGTTTATGACGCCAAGCCTGCCGGATTTGGCAGATCAGTTAGTCGCAGACGGTTTCGAAACGATGAGTTTGGTACCCATTTTTTTGGGTCAAGGCGGGCATGTGATGCGAGATTTGCCATTGATGATAGATGAACTTCGTATCAAATATCCTCAAATCCAAATTAAGCAATCAGAAGCCGCAGGTGAAGACGCCTTGGTTTTGCAAGCGATTCGTGATTATTGCATACGCTCGCTGTAGCAAATAAGAGGGCATTTCAATTCTAGAGATGCGTCTTAGTCTTGAACCCGCAATCGCATCGCCTCGCCCATCATGACTAGGACGGGCCCTTCACAAGCGGGTAATCCATGCGCCAATTCGGCAAGTGTGATGTGAAGATGCTTTTCTTCTGGGCGTGAACAGCTTTCAACTATCACGACAGGGTGCGTTGCTGCAAAACCTTTGGCGAGCATGCGATTGGCGGTGAGGATGGCTTCGCGGCCGCCCATGTATTGAATGAGTGTATCGCAATCAGGAATACGCGTTTCTTCCGCTTCGCCGGGTGCCGTGCTGGAAGTGAAGAGGGCGACGCTACGTGCGACGCCACGCTTTGTCAGTGGCAATTGCACACTGGCAGCTGCTGCCATCGCAGTGGTGATGCCTGCGACAATTTCAAAACGAATACCGGCTTGTTCTAGGGCGCGCATTTCTTCATCGGCGCGACCGAATAACATAGGATCGCCACCTTTGAGCCGCACGACGACACGATGCTGGTGCGCTGCTTCGACTAATTGTTGATTGATATGTTCTTGCGCGGCGGAGCGTTGCCCACTGCGTTTGCCGACTGAGACTTTGATCGCTTGCGGGCAAAGATCTAACATCTCTGTAGTGACCAAGGCATCGTGCAAGACGATGTCGGCCTGAGCTAAGAGGCGGGCGCCGCGTACTGTGATGAGGTCAGCGGCACCAGGGCCGGCACCGACTAGGTAGACGGTGCCGAATTGTTTTGCGTTTGAAGCAGTATCGTTAGTCAAGACGTATCATTCCCGCAGCCACAGTTTGATGGGTGACTTCGTCGATCAAAATAAATGCGCCTGTACTACGAGTGGCATCATAAGCATCTGCAGCCAGAGCCTGCTGTACATTGATATTGACGCGAGCGATGTCGTTCAATTTAAGTGTATCAGTTGTGCGGCGTTCTTGGGTATTGATATCGAGCAGTGTGTCAATCGACGCAACACGGGCTGCCACTTGGCGTGTCGTGTGTTTCAGCCAATACTTGCGACGACTATCGAGCGCTTCTTCTGACAACCAACAAATGTCGGCGCTGACCTGTTTCAGAACCGTCGCAGGGCGGTTGGCAGACGCTAACATATCACCACGCGAGATATCGACATATTCGTTCAATAAAATGGTGACCGATTGGCCAACAACAGCAGTTTGTTGCGAACCGTCGAGCGTTTGAATATCTTTAATCGTCGCGGTTTGGCCCGAAGGTTGCACCACGATAGTATCACCAACACTAATCTTACCCGCTTCAACACGGCCCATGTAACCACGGAAGTCGTTCGCTTCGTGGCCATTGTGGCGGGCCACTAATTGCACTGGGAAACGGAAAGCTTCGTCATGGGATTCGTCGTAGACACTCAGTGATTCCAGTAATTCGATCAAAGTTGGACCTTGATACCAACCTAGATTGTCACCCACTGTGACCACATTGTCACCTGCCAGTGCAGACAATGGAATTGGGTGCACATCTTTTAAGCCAAGTTGCGTCGCGAAGCTTTGGTAGGCCGCAACGATACGGTCGTACACGGTTTGGTCGTAGTTCACCAAGTCCATCTTATTGACGGCGACGATCACGTGCTCGATTTGCAAAAGGTGCGCAATGGTGGAGTGGCGTTTGGTTTGCGTCAGTAACTCTACGCTGCCATCGTCACCGAGTTTGACTTTAGAGACGTCGATCAAAATGATCACAGCATCAGCGGTTGAAGCACCGGTCACCATATTGCGAGTGTACTGCTCATGGCCAGGGGTGTCGGCAATAATGAATTTACGTTTCGGTGTCGCGAAATAGCGATAAGCAACGTCAATCGTAATGCCTTGTTCGCGCTCCGCCTCCAAACCATCAGTTAGCAAAGACAAGTCTATCGTATCGCCGACGGTACGTTTATGTTTGGCTTTTGAAATCGCATTGAGTTGATCTGCAAAAATCCCTTTGCTATCGAATAGCAAGCGGCCAATTAAGGTGCTTTTGCCATCATCAACCGAGCCTGCTGTGATGAAACGTAACAGTCCGCGCTCGCGGCTAGCGTCTATGGAAGCGGCTTGCACTTGTGTGGTTTGTACTTGCGTATTCATTAGAAATATCCTTCTTTTTTGCGTTTTTCCATGGAAGATTCAGAGGTCTGATCATCCATGCGCGTCGCGCCGCGTTCAGTAATTTGGGTGACGGCTGTTTCTTCAATAATGGCGTCAACGGTGGCAGCATCAGAAGCCACTGGGCAGGTACAAGAAATATCGCCGACAGTACGGAAACGAACGATACGTCTTTCTATCGTTTCACCCGCACGTGGAGGTGTTAAATCTGTCACCGGTACCAATAAACCATTACGTGGAATCACTTCGCGTTCGTGTGCGAAATAAATCGGTGGCAATTCTAGTTTTTCGCGGGCGATGTATTGCCAAACATCGAGCTCGGTCCAGTTGGAAATCGGGAATACGCGCATGTTTTCGCCAGGATGAACACGCGTGTTATACAAGTCCCACAGCTCTGGACGCTGGGCTTTGGGATTCCATTGACCAAATTCATCGCGGAAAGAAAAAATACGCTCTTTCGCACGCGCTTTTTCTTCATCGCGACGAGCACCGCCAATACAAGCATCAAATTTGTGCTCGGCGATGGTTTCTAACAAAGTGACTGCTTGCGCTGCATTGCGTGAATCTGTTTGTGGATTGCGCAAACGCACAGTGCCGCGCTTGATCGAATCTTCGACTGAGCCAACAATCAAACGTTCGCCGAGTTCTGCCACACGTTTGTCACGGAAAGTAATGACTTCGGGGAAGTTATGACCGGTATCGACATGCACTAATGGAAAAGGGAACTTGCCAGGGCGGAAGGCCTTCTCCGCGATGCGCAACAGCACCACGGAATCCTTACCTCCGGAAAACAAGAGCGCGGGATTGCTGCATTCAGCAGCCACTTCACGCATGATGTGGATTGCTTCCGACTCTAACCAGTCCAGATGGCGATTGCTCGCGGCATCAATCAAATTGTTCTCAACGACGGCACTCATACTAACCTCTATCTATATTGGATCGCATCACCTTGGGTGTATTGCTAGATCGATTGTTTTTGCTTGAATCTAAATGTGCTGGACGAACTACACGGCAACTTGCTTAATACGAATCAACTTACCATCGACCACGTGCAGACCGCATTCTTTTGACTCAGGGTTCTCCCACCACCAGCGCCCAGCGCGGACATCTTCACCCGCTTGAATCGCACGCGTGCAAGGTTCGCAACCAATTGAGGGATAGCCTTTATCATGCAGAGCGTTATACGGTACGTTCTTGGCACGAATGTACTGCCACACATCGGCTTCGGTCCAATCAGCTAAGGGATTGAACTTCTGCATCTGATGCGCTGCATCTTCCTCTTGTACCGCTAAGTCAGAGCGTGTACTTGATTGCGCACGACGTTGCCCTGTAATCCATGCTTTCTTGCCGCTTAATGCACGATTGAGCGGTTCAACTTTGCGTACTCGGCAGCATTCTTTGCGGGCTTCAACGCTCTCATAAAATCCATTTAAGCCGTGGCTTGCGACATAGGTGTCGACTGCACTTGGCTCGGGGCGAAACAAAGCGATTTCATAGCCATATTGGGCTTTAATCTTGTCTAGCATCGCCAGAGTTTCTGCATGCAGGCGACCTGTCTCTAGGGAAAAAATCGCGATGTTTAACTGATGACGCAAAATCAGATCAGTCAGCACCATATCTTCAGCAGCCAAGCTTGAAGCGAAAACGGCAGGGCTATAGTTGGCGGCGATGCCTTCTAAAGTGGCAGTCGTCGCCGCAAGCTTTTGTTCGAAACCTTGAATGACAGCATTGCTGTGAATTGCGCTCATGGGGACTCTCAGCTAGTTGCGCCAAGGCGGTTAGCACGGCGGAATAATGGTTCGCGCTCATCAACAGAAGTTTGATATTTCTCGCTGAAGTCTGACAAGCTCTTCAAGGCATCGTGGATGTTTTTATCTGCGCGTACGACGAAAGCATTAAAGCCAACGCGCTGCATGTAGAACAGTTGATCACGCAAGACATCACCAATCGCGCGCAGCTCGCCGCTATAACCGAAGCGGGTGCGCAAGTTGTAAGCGATGGAGTAACCGCGGCCATCTGCAAACTTCGGAAAATCAATTGCAATCACCGAGAAGCGCTGAATGTCAGCGCCGAGTTCTTTGGCTTGTTCGTTGCTACTAAACCAAACACCGATATCGCTGCGTTGCTCTAGGCTAGCTTTTTGCAGTAACCAAACTTTGAGCGGTACGATGGTTTTTCCACTTGGCACGGTGACCGTGTCCGCAGTGTCGTCTTCCGATAAATGCAAGATCTCCCAATCGTCATTGACGACGGCTCTATCTTTAATGATTTGTGGCATAGGTTTCTCCCTGTATTTAGTAGACGACTGCAGAGCCGGCATCCTCTCCGTGATGCTCTATGGTTTTAATCGGTGTGGCGTAAACATGTTCCTTAAATGGCGCGATGCCAAGACGCTGTGCAGTGTCGATGAACCGTTCGCCGTCGCTGCGTTCGCGCAAGTACACTTGAATAATGCGATCGATCACTTCTGGCATTTGGCCAGCAGAGAATGAAGGACCAATAATTTTGCCGATGGCGGACTGATTGCCTTGCGCACCGCCGATAGAAACTTGATACCATTCGCTACCATCTTTATCGACGCCCAAGATGCCGATGTTGCCCACATGGTGGTGGCCACATGCATTGATGCAGCCAGACATATTCAATTCGAGTTCGCCAATATCGTGTAGGTAGTCAAGGTCATTGAAACGATCTGTAATATCAAGCGCAATCGGGATCGATTTTGCATTCGCCAAAGAGCAAAAATCACCGCCTGGGCAGCAAATCATATCGGTCAACAAACCAATATTCGGTGTCGCTAAGCCATGGGCTTTGGCTTCTTGCCACAAGCCGAATAGCTGACTTTGTTCAACGTCGGCCAACACCAAATTTTGCTCATGCGTAGCACGTACTTCACCGAAGCTATAGCGATCCGCTAAATCAGCGATGAAATCGAGCTGGTCTGCGCTCGCATCGCCAGGTGGCACGCCTGGTTTTTTTAGCGACAAAACGACAGCAGCGTAGCCCGCTTTTTTGTGTGCTTTGACATTGCGTTTTACCCAGTTGGCAAAGGCTTTGTTTTCGCTTTGTAAGCGTACGAATTCTGCATCGGTT
>CANHZI010000190.1 GCA_947464955.1 Oxalobacteraceae bacterium | reverse complement strand
GCAAGCGAGGCGGCTTCCTGAATTTAACAACGTTTTTAGAACCGAGGAAATTCAATTTTGGGGATGCAGTGCTAGGCGCAAAACACAGCGATACTTAAGTATCGCGAGGCTTTGCAACAACGCAATGCGTACATCAAACCGAATCCAACTACAAAAAACCCACCAAGCACAAGCGAGGTGGGTTTCGATACTTGGCAGCTTTCTTAGAACCGAGGAAATTCAATTTTGGGGATGCAGTGCTAGGCGCAGAATTTATTGGACCTTGCAGCGATACCTAAGTATCGCGAGACTTTGCAACAACGCAATGCGTTCATCAAACTGCGTCCAACCACAAAAAAACCGCCAAGCGCAAGCGAGGCGGCTTCCTGAATTTAACAACGTTTTTAGAACCGAGGAAATTCAATTTTGGGGATGCAGTGCTAGGCGCAAAACACAGCGATACTTAAGTATCGCGAGGCTTTGCAACAACGCAATGCGCCCCACAATTGAATTTATTCCACGGCTTTCACCATATCTTCGATGACCTTCTTAGCATCGCCAAAGACCATCATGGTTTTATCCATGTAGAACAATTCGTTATCGAGCCCAGCGTAACCAGAGGCCATCGAACGTTTATTGACGATGACAGTCTTCGCTTTGTAAGCTTCCAAAATCGGCATACCAGCAATCGGTGATTTCGGATCTTTAGCCGCCGGATTTACCACGTCATTCGCGCCCAAGACCAAGACCACGTCAGCCTGACCAAATTCACTATTGATGTCTTCCATCTCAAACACTTGGTCGTAAGGTACTTCGGCTTCCGCCAATAATACGTTCATGTGTCCTGGCATACGACCTGCTACTGGATGAATCGCATATTTAACGGTGATGCCTTTGTGGGTCAGCTTCTCGGTCAATTCTTTCAGTGCATGCTGAGCACGAGCGACCGCCAAGCCGTAACCTGGAACGATAATCACTGTCTCGGCATTACCAAGCAAGAAGGCGACATCATCTGGGGAGCCAGACTTCACTGTGCGTTGTACTGCACCGCCTGCTGCGGCTTCTGTTGGGGCACCACCGAAGCCACCCAAGATCACGTTGAAGAAGGAACGATTCATGGCTTTACACATAATGTAAGAAAGAATCGCACCAGAAGAGCCAACCAAAGAGCCAGCAATAATCAACATCGAATTATTGAGTGAAAAGCCGATCCCAGCTGCCGCCCAACCAGAATAACTATTGAGCATCGATACCACCACTGGCATATCTGCACCACCAATAGGAATAATGATGAGCACGCCCAGTACAAAAGCAATTGCCGTCATCAGAATAAATGGTGTCCATGCAGGCGCCACATTCGCATCAAAACAGAATACCAAACCAAGGCCGACCATCGCGATCGCCAACACCAAATTCAACATGTGTTGACCGGAGAACGTGACTGGTGCACCTTGGAACAAGCGGAATTTATATTTACCAGACAACTTACCGAAGGCGATCACTGAACCAGAGAAAGTAATCGCGCCGACAAAGGTTCCAATAAACAGTTCAATACGGTTACCGAAAGGAATCGCTGCTTCACGCGTTGTGATGTTGAAAACCCAAGGCTCTGCCACAACCGCCACAGCAATACAAACTGCTGCCAAACCGATAAGGGAGTGCATTGCCGCCACCAGTTCTGGCATCTTGGTCATCTCTACACGTTTGGCCAAAGTGGCACCAATACCGCCACCGACAATCACGCCAAGTGCCACCAAACCATATCCGAGGTTAACACCACCGACGGCTTCGTTCTTCAGCTTGACGATCAAAGCAATCGTTGTGAAGACTGCCACCGCCATACCGACCATACCAAAGGCATTGCCTTTACGCGCAGTAGAAGGATGCGAAAGACCTTTGAGCGCTTGAATAAAACATACCGATGCAATCAGATACAGCATCGTCACCAGATTCATACTCATTATTGCGCCTCCTTAGAATCCGATTTCGCAGGAGCTTTAGGTTCTTTCTTCTTGAACATTTCCAGCATCCTTTGCGTGACTAAAAAGCCACCGAACACATTGACGGCAGCCAAGGCCACAGCCAGTGTTCCCATTACTTGCGCCAAAGCGCCTTCGGTTAAACCTGCCGCCAACATTGCACCCACGATGATGATCGCGGAAATCGCATTAGTGACCGCCATCAAAGGCGTATGCAAAGCAGGAGTAACGGTCCACACGACGTGGTAACCGACATAAATTGCCAACACAAAAATGATCAGGTTGGTCAGGGTATGACTCACTTCCATCTCAAGCTCTCTTTCCAGAATTCGTTAATGAATGTACCGATTCGCGAAGACTTCGCTATCTTATTTACGTAACACTTCGCCACCAGCACACATCATGGTTGCGACGACGATCTCATCTTCTTTATTGATCGCCAAATTGGCGTCTTTATCAATAATCAGTTTCAAGAAATCGAGGATGTTACGCGCATACAGAGCAGAAGCATCGGCTGCCACTAGAGTCGCCAAATTTGGTTCGCCAATAATGTGGACGCCATATTTGGTGACGGTTTTGTTGAGCTCGGACAAAGGACAGTTACCACCCTGCTCGACCGCCATATCGACGATCACTGATCCGGGCTTCATCGCTTTCACGGTTTCTTCGGAAATCAAGGTAGGCGCCTTACGACCTGGAATCAAAGCTGTGGTAATGATGATGTCGGCTTGCTTAGCACGCTCATGCACTAAAGCTGCCTGTCTCTCCATCCATGCTGCAGGCATAGGACGAGCATAGCCGCCCACGCCTTTAGCAATTTCACGCTCTTCATCGGTTTCGTATGGCACATCGATAAATTTCGCACCAAGAGATTCGACTTGTTCTTTAACAGGTGGCCGCACGTCGGACGCTTCAATCACCGCCCCCAAACGTTTAGCTGTCGCAATTGCTTGCAAGCCAGCGACGCCAACACCCATGATCAAAACGCGTGCCGCTTTGACGGTACCAGCCGCTGTCATCAACATCGGCATGAAGCGTTGATAGGTATTGGCTGCCAACATTACCGCCTTATAGCCAGCGATATTGGCTTGTGAAGACAAGACGTCGAGTGATTGCGCACGTGTAATGCGTGGCGCTGCTTCCAATGAGAATGCAGTGATTCCATGCGCTGCCATCGCAGCGATATTGTCTGCATCAAATGGATTAAGCATGCCAACTAAAACCGTGCCAGATTTAATCAATGCACGTTCTTCAGCGGAAGGGGCGCGTACTTTCAGCACTAAATCAGCGCCAAAAGCATCTGCCGCACTACCGATGGTAGCGCCAGCTGCCTGATAAGCCTCATCGGTAATTGATGAACTTACACCCGCACCTGCTTGCACAATGACTTCGTGCTTGGCATTGACGTATTTTTTGATCGTTTCAGGGGTCGCTGCGACTCGCGTTTCGCCCGCCCGTGTTTCGGCGGGAATGCCGATTCTCATAGAATACTCCTCAGTTTGTTGTATGTCGTAAGTTTGCGCCGTCGTTCAAAAGACTTATTTCTAGAACTTTCGCAATGCAGATACTGGCAGCTGCCAGGACTGTCTTGCGTTTGCCCTATTTTTCTCAACTGTTTCAAGACATCTGCCGAGAAAAACAATTAAAACAATCAAAAGTGATGACTTCCGACCTCAATAGTTTTACCGAGGCGATCCTTTGGTAAAGAACCGCCAACGCCCAGACACATAAAACACGGACGCGATAAAAACATCAAGGGTAAATGAACTTTCGATGGTTACTGAAAACGAGTGTGAACTAAATTTCCAATAACACGCTGATTCTAGCTTTAATATTCGACAACGATATTACACGAAAACGACAAAACAAAGTCACGGTAGTTCCGAGGAAATAGTCGAACAAAATTTGGCGATTTGTATTTACACCATACATATGCAAGGCAACTTTGCCCTCAGCGGCCATCCCTAAAGCCCCGCCCGCTAAGGCTTAGCGCTCTATTGAAGGTCCTTATTCAGGTCCGTATTTCGCTCATTTAGATAAATAAAATTACAACAAAAATGAAAGCAATCCGCATAGACAGAATCTTTATTAGCAAATGCGTTACGCATTTTTAGTCCTTGCGGCTGTGAAAGCCTAGCGCAAAGGGTAAAATGACGACCTTGTTAACCGCGTTTAATGTGAGATAAAAAGACATGTCTGATGTCTGGAAGCCTTCTGTCACCGTCGCTGCAATCGTTCATCGTCAGCAGCAAGGACGCCAAGAGTTCTTAATGATTGAAGAGATCACTCCCGATGGCATCAGGATCAATCAAGCGGCTGGTCATCTTGATCCACACGAAAGCCTAGAACAAGCGGTCATTCGAGAAACTCTCGAAGAAACCGCGCATGATTTTGTTCCAGAAGCTTTGGTCGGCACTTATATGTCGAAATTTATCTCACCCAAGACCGGTGAAGAAGTGACTTATCTACGCTTTGCGTTTTGTGGCCAAGTCGTGGCGAAACATGTTCGTCCCTTAGATATAGGTATCTTGCGTGCGATGTGGATGTCCCATGAAGAAATCCGCGCTTGCCAAGATCAGCATCGTAGCCCTTTAGTCTTGCGTTGTTTGGACGATTTCCTAGCGGGACAGCGGGCACCGTTGCAGTTGATGTACACGCATCCCAATGTCAATAAGTCGAGTTAATCCAAGTCACTTTCTCTTTTCCAATTTCTGAATCACAGGTAAGCAATGAGTAAAAAACGTGTAGTCATCGGGATGTCTGGTGGCGTAGATTCTTCAGTTTCAGCATGGTTGCTGAAACAACAGGGCTATGAAGTGATAGGGCTCTTCATGAAGAATTGGGAAGATGATGACAATTCTGAATACTGCTCAACGCGCGAAGACTTAATCGATGCCGTCAGCGTTGCTGACGTGGTCGGCGTCGACATCGAAACCGTCAACTTTGCTAGCGAATATAAAGACCGCGTGTTCGCCGAATTCTTACGTGAGTATCAAGCGGGCCGCACGCCGAATCCTGATGTCTTGTGTAACGCCGAAATCAAATTCAAAGCCTTCCTTGATCACGCCATGAAACTCGGGGCTGATTACATTGCGACCGGCCACTATGCGCGTGTGCGTGAAGTCGACGGACAGTTTCAATTACTCAAGGCGCTCGACTCTAGCAAAGATCAGAGTTATTTCTTGCATCGTTTGAATCAAGCACAACTCAAAAATACCCTATTCCCTTTAGGTGAAATCAACAAAACCGAAGTGCGCAAAATCGCGGAGCAAATCAATCTGCCAAACGCCAAGAAAAAAGATTCCACCGGTATTTGCTTTATTGGCGAACGCCCTTTCCGCGAATTCTTGAATCGTTATTTATCCTATGCACCAGGCGAGATTCGCACGCCGGAGGAAGAAGTCATCGGTCAACATGTGGGCTTGAGTTTCTACACCTTAGGCCAACGCAAAGGCATAGGCATAGGCGGCATCAAATCACGTCAAAAAGAAGATGGTAGCAGCGACGCTTGGTATGTCGCGCGCAAAGATGTGCAAAACAATCGCCTATATGCTGTACAGGGACATGATCATCCATGGCTGTTGTCGCAAGCTTTAGAAGCGGGCCAAGTGAGCTGGATCGCCGGCCAAGCGCCATTGATTGAAAAACTCTCGGCCAAAACACGTTATCGCCAACCCGATATGGCCTGCACTTTTGGTGGGAACCTCGAGCGATTCGAATTGCGCTTTGATGACGCACAATGGGCAGTAACACCTGGACAGTCGGCCGTTTTATATGATGGTGATGTGTGTTTGGGTGGCGGCATTATCAACGCCGCGATGAGCTAAGCCTAGTCTGAAGAACTACCATCGTAAAAAAAGGCACCTCGCGGTGCCTTTTTTACGTCTGAACCACTTAAATCGTGTTGCCAACGATAGGTCCCTTACCGCTGTATTTATCTAGAGCCAGATAAATAACGGGCGTAATGAACAAGGTAATCGCTTGCGAGAAGATCAAACCGCCAACGACCGCCAAGCCCAGTGGTTGACGTAATTCAGCGCCAGCACCTAAGCCAAATGCAATTGGCAATGCGCCGACCAAAGCGGCCAAGGTCGTCATCATGATTGGACGATAGCGTTCGATACAAGCTTCACGAATAGCGTCCAAGGGCGCCATCCCTTTGTTACGCTGCGCATCAAGTGCGAAATCGATCATCATAATCGCATTCTTCTTGACGATACCTATCAGCAGCAAGATACCGATGGTTGCAATCAAGGTCAGGTCTTTGCCTGCCAACTCCAAAGCAATCAAAGCCCCTACTGCTGCCGAAGGTAATCCCGCCAAAATCGTAAGCGGATGGATGAAGCTCTCATACAGCACGCCAAGTAATACATAGATCACCAATAAGGCTGATACGATCAAAATCGTCTGCCCCGATTGAGAATCTTTAAACACCGCCGCATCGCCGCCATACGACGTAATAATGGTGGATGGCACTTTCAATTCTTCGCGATATTTTTCAATCTTGTTGGTGGCATCACCGAGCGGCATGTCAGGTGCTAAGTTAAACGACACCGTCACTGCTTGTAACTGACCGACGTGATTAATCGAGGTTGGTCCCACGGTACGTTTCACCGTGGCGAAACTCGACATCGGCACTAGGCTTCCTGTATTGCTTCGCACATAGATACCACCGATATCGGCTTCGTCGTTTTTGTTTTCTGGACTCACCTCGAGAATTACCGCATAACTATCGACAGAGGTAAACAAAGTCGCAATCTGACGTTCGCCAAAGGCACTATACAAGCTCGAACGTATCGCATCGATACCAACGCCAAGTGAATTGGCGCGATCACGATTGATTTCAATTGAAGCCTGCAGTCCGCGCAATTGCGAGTCGGTGGTCACATCTTTAAATCCCGGATCAGAACGCAACTTGTCTTGCATTTTGAAAGCCCAGTCACTCAATGAGCTCGCGTTAACGCTTTGCATAATGTATTGATACTGGCTCTTACTCGGTCGACCACCGAGTTGCAAATTCTGCGTTGGACGTAAGAACACCGTAATACCTGGCACTGCTTTTAACTTATTACGCAAACCCTCGACGACCTCTTTCATCGGCTTACGTTGGTCACGGGGTTTTAAATTGATAAAGCCGCGTCCGGTATTTTGCGATCCACCGCCACCGCCATGAAAGGAAGAAACGGTTAGGACATTCGGATCTTCACGCAAAATTTTCGCCGCTTTTTCTTGCAAAATCACCATTGCTGGGAAGGAGGTATCTTCTGCTGCTTCGGTAGAAACATTGATCTGACCAATGTCTTCTTCAGGGAAGAAGCCTTTTGGAATAGTCACGAACATATATGCCGTCGCCACGAAGGTGAGAAAAGCGACAAACAATACAAACTTACGATGTGTCAGCGCAAGATCCAAACCCCGAGTATAGGAACGAAGTGATGCATCAAACATTCTTTCAAAACTATGGGTCATGGCATGCATCCATTTGGCGCCGCTCTTCTGCGCACTTTCTGGCTTTAAGAAGCGGCTTGCCAGCATCGGAACCAAAGTTAAGGAGACAAAAGCAGACACAATAATCGCCAAGCTGACGACCACAGCAAATTCATGAAACAGCTGTCCAATGACCCCTGGCATAAAGAAAATAGGAATAAAAACCGCGATCAAAGAAGTGGAAATCGAAATAATCGTAAAACCAACTTCTCGCGATCCTTTAAGCGCAGCCTCAAATGGGGGTTCCCCCATCTCGACGTGACGCAT
>CANHZI010000189.1 GCA_947464955.1 Oxalobacteraceae bacterium | reverse complement strand
GAGCGCTACATCGATATGCCGCATAAATTCTTGAGCCTGCAGCATATCGTCGGCACTTGGTTATTCCTGTTCTTGATCTCAGCCGAATTGCGTGCCCACTTTGTGGATGTCGCTGGTATGGGTGAGGCGTGGGTCATGTTAGCGACAGTTGCTGCGCCAGCCTTATTACTGTTTGCTTTAGGTCGAAATTGGGCCAGCACAGTGTGGCCGTTGTTGACGCATCGTTCCGTCTACGCACAACAGATGGCAACACCGATCGCTGCCCTGTTGTTGTGGTGGTGTTGGGGAGCTAATATGAGCTCAGCGGGTGATGCGAGCCCCTTGCCTTACTTGCCTTTGTTGAATCCACTTGAGCTGGGACTTTGTTTAGTCTTGTTGTCACTATTCACTTGGTGGCGCCACTTGCCTAAAACAGCGGGCGTACGTTTACCAGATCGTGCCGCTATGGCGGTGATGGCAGTGAGTGCATTTGCCTTGCTGACCGCCGGTGTTTTACGCGTAGTTCATCACTATGCAGGCGTGGCGTGGAATGCGGATGCCCTGTTTGATTCACGCTTGGCGCAAGCTGCGGTATCGATTACCTGGGCGATCACTGGTGTCAGTCTGATGATCTTGGGTAATCGTCGCGCGTCGCGTATGGTGTGGATTGCCGGTGCGGCGTTGTTAGCGATTGTCGTTGCCAAACTTTTCTTGATTGAACTTGCTGATCGTGGTGGCCTGTATCGTATCGTTTCCTTCATCGGTGTGGGCTTAGCGTTCTTGGTGGTAGGTTACTTTGCGCCAGTGCCCGTCAAGCGACCAGAGCAACAGGCAGAAGAGGTGGAATCAGTGAAGCGCGAGGAGGGCGTATGAAGATCGCGAAACCAGTAGCATGGATCGCAGCATTGTTTGCCGCCCAAGCGTGGGCCGGTGTACAACAAGCGACGATACAGTTGCCGAGCACGAGCACTAGTTCACCTTACCATAGCGTGTCGCTGCCGTTGGCGGTGTATGCACAGGCCAAAGATAGTCAACTCAGTGATTTGCGCGTACGTAATGCGGCGGGTGAATATCTCAGTTATGCCTGGCTCTATCCTTCGGCGGCGGCTCAGCAGCAATTATCTTTACAAAGTTCAAGTGTACCGATTTTTCCTTTGCAATCGACAACTGCTGGGAAAGGCACCGACCTGATACTCGACGTTGAGCAAAGTAGTGACGGTAGTGTGCGTTGGCGCTCACAAAGCAGTGTGAAGAAAGTGGACGAGAAAGTGGACGAGAAAGTGGTGGTCCACTCCTGGTTGATTGATGCCAGTGCCCTACAACGTCAAGCAAAGGACGCGCATACACAAAGTTATTTGATACAAGCGCGGGTGACGGTGCCGGAGTCCTTTCAAGGCGTCGCGGGCTTTAGCTTAGAAACAAGTGACGACCTCCAACACTGGCAAAGACTGTCTTCACATCAGCAAATTTTGCAGTTGCGCCATCAAAATCAGAGTCTGCAACAATTGGAGTTCAGCCTGCCTGCGGTACAAGCCAAATACCTGCGTCTGCGTTGGGACCAAGCCAGTACAGCGCCGCGCTTGCTGGGCGTGCAACTCGATGCTCAATTACAAAATTGGTCTTTACCTAGCCTATTGTGGACGGCATCGATTAAGCCTAGTCAGTGCGATGGTAAAACTTGTGAATACGTGGTGCCACGAAATATGCCGGTGGACAGTGTCCGCGTCAAATTGGCTCAGTTGAACACGGTGGATAAACTAAGCCTCAGCGGCGTGCTGGAGTCGGTGGCCGTTGATCATCATCACCTGAGACATAGTCTCAATCCACTGTATGTGTTGAGACATCAGAAAAACAGTAGTAAGCAGAGTACCGAATACGATCATTATTTGCGAAATTTTCAGGCATATCGTCTGCAATTGGATGGTAAAGAAATTGAAAACGATGCGATTCCTGTCAACGGCTCAAGCTACTCCAAACTACGTTTGCGCAGTGAAGCGAATCATTTGGCGAATGCAGCACCTGAGATTCAAATCGGTAGTATGGCGCGCAATATTGTTTTCTTAGCGCGCGGTGCAGCACCCTATCGATTGGAATGGGGTCAAGACGTTCAGCAAGGCGTTGCCATTGAGATGGCTATGTTGATGCCTAAACAAGCCGATGCGATGGGTTTCAGTAGTGGTGCGACGGTGCAAGTGCTCGCCGCTAGTACCGAAACTTCAGCGAGCAGCGCCACTACCGCACCTCTTAAGCCTGAAGATAAGAAAACTGCAGCTCAGAACAAGTGGTGGCTGTGGGTCGCCTTATTAGGCGCGGTTGCCCTGCTGGGGTGGATGGTATGGTCGTCTTTAACCAAGATAGATCAAGAAAATAAGAGCCAGCCTTAGGCTATTATTTGCGGCTGTCATGCTGCTGTAAAAATAGTGCTCTATGCTAGGCGCGCTATGGCACAGACATCCGCATCTACTATTTTCCCTAATCGCGACAAGCTCATGATTTTTGACGCTGACGGCACTATCATTGATGCCTTCAGCGCCATTGAATCGACTTTTGCCTTGCACGATATGGATATAGGTGAGTTGCAGGCTTTTCAGAAACGTCGCAAGTTATTTAAGTATGTCGGCGGGCTTAAGGAATTTCCTGTCAACATCAAGAAGCAGCTCGGCAAAAAGAGTCGCCAAAAAATCATTACGACTTTAACCGAAGTCTATCGTGAAGAGGCTTGCTTATACGAAGGCGTGGCTGAGCTCATCAAACAATTGATGGCGACCGAAGGTATTCGTCTTGGACTCGTCACCCGTAACGTCAGCCACGAACCAGAAATCACGATGGCACGTTTGTTCGCGCGCTATGACATCGATCTCGCCCAGTTCGATTATTTTGCGCATGTACCGATGCGTGACACCAAGGCGCGGTTCTTTCAAGAAGCGCGTCAACAATTTCACATCAACCCAGCGCGCGGATTTGCCTGTGGTGACGAGCATAAGGACTACGCTTCTGCTTTAGCCGCTGGGCTTCATCCCTTTGTCGTGTCGTATGGCTTTGAAGATCATCAACGTCTCACCGAAAAGTTTGCGATTCCAGAGGCGATCATCTCGCGTACTCCTCAAGAAATGTGTGCACGTGTTAGACACGCGCTGGACCTTGATTCGGTGTGAATTCGGTGTGAATTCAACCTTGACATGACAAATGTCATCCGAAATTAGTGGCATTTTGCTCTAAAAGTTTTGCTTTAGTTTTGGCATACTCTCTCCATCGTAACTTTTTGTTATTTCACTCTTCGATGGAGACTCAAATGAAACTCACTCACTTAGTATTCGCTTTAGCCAGTGCTGGTCTGATGATCGGTGCGCAAGCTTCCACGCTGATTCAAAACGTACGCGTTTTTGATGGCGAGAAAAACCTCGGTGTACGCAATGTTTTGATCGATAACGGCAAGATCATCAACACCAACTTCAAGGGAAAGATCAGTGCTGACATGAAGCTGGTTGATGGTAAAGGCCGCACTTTGCTGCCTGGCTTGATCGACTCTCATGTTCACGCATATCAAGACCGCGATCTACCTTTACTGTTCGGCGTGACCACCCAAATTGATATGTTCTCTCCGGTGCCATCCCTGAAAGAAATGAACCAGCAATTAAGTTCTGGCAAAAATACGCGTCACACGGATGTGATTTCTGCTGGCGTATTGGCGACTGTGCCAGGCGGCCATGGTACCGAATACGGTATGGAAGTGGATACCTTAACGAAGCCAGAGCAGGCGCAAGCTTGGGTTGATCGCCGCATTGCTGAAGGTTCTCATTTCATTAAAATCGTAATGGAACATGGCGGTGGTGGGCTCAAATTTAATTCGCTTGATATAGAAACTGTGCAAGCGCTAATCCAAGCGAGTCATGCGCGCAAGAAGTTAGCTGTGGTCCATATCGGTACCTTTGAAGATGCGAAGGCGGCGCTGGCCGCTGGCGCCGATGGTTTAGTGCACCTGTATGTCGGCAGCAATATTACTGAAGCACAAAGCAAGGAGATCGTCGCTTTAGCGAAGAAAAACGGTAGTTTCGTTATCCCTACATTTAGCGTCTTGGAAAGTATGGCAGGTGTGAAATCACAAGACGTGCTGAATGACGCTGGATTGATGAACTTGCTAACGAAAGCGCAAGTGATTCCTTTAAACTCAAGTTATGGTAAGCAAGAAAGTAAACAGTGGTTGACGGCACCGAATACACTGACTGCCGCCTTGAATAAAGCCAAAGTTCCGGTACTGGCAGGTACTGATGCTGGCAATACAGGCACGCAGTACGGTATTAGTATGCACCATGAGTTGGCCTCCTTAGTTAATGCTGGTTTGAGCCCGATAGCTGCATTGCAGGCGGCGACTTCAGCGCCCGCGAAAGCATTCCGCCTCCAAGATCGTGGTCTCATCTCGAATGGCTATAAGGCGGATCTGATGTTGGTGGAAGGTGACCCAAGCAGCGACATCACCGCAACGCGTCGAATTGTCGAGGTGTGGAAGGACGGTGAAATTGTGTCGCCTGTGAGAGCGGAAAAACTAGCGCAAGTGGCCAAGGAAAAGGCGGTCAAAACGGCTGCGGTACAGATGCCGAGTGATGGCCGCATCAGTTTATTTAGTGCTGAAAAATTAGCCAGCCCATTCGGTTTCGGTTGGGTGCCATCCAACGATGCGCCGATGGGCGGTAAGTCAAGTGTGAAGTTGAAGGTGAATCCTGCTCCAGAGATGGCACAGAATGCTTTGCATATTGAAGCATCTGTAAAAACAGGTTTTGCCTTCCCTTGGGCTGGTGTTGCCTTTTTCCCTTCCTCTCAGCCTATGCAAGCAGTGGATTTGAGCGCAGCAAACACGCTCAAATTTAAAGTTAAAGGTGATGGTAAAACGTACTCGGTCGGCTTTACAATGCAAGGCAGTTTTATTCCGGTAAATGTGAGTTTCACCGCACCTGCAGAATGGACTGAGGTGAGCTTGCCTTTCAGTCAGTTTAAAGGGATGGATGCAAGTATCGTTACTATGCTCGCTTTTAATGCTGGACCAGTCACAGGCGACTATTCTTTTGACCTCGTTGATGTGCGTTTGGTCAAAGAGTAATGTAGAGAACCGTTGCGGCGAGTTTATTCAGCTTGCCCGATGAATCTAGGCACAAACAAGAAGTGTGTACGGTGTTCGCAAACTCGTGTTTGTGCCTCTCAAGAACAAGGAAGATTTGATGTCTGCGTTTAGCAAAATTCAAGCTCTATGGTCGGGGCCCTGGATACCGCCACAGTATGGCAAAGCACCGTTTTTTTGGATGCTCTCTTTCGGGATTTTTGCTTGGCCTTATTTTTATAAGCTACCAAGTGCGACCGAGCTATTGATGGTCGGGCTCAGTATCCTGGTGTTTCTGCCCTTATATATTTATAGTTTTTGGGGCAAGGGTTGGCGGGTTGCTGTTTGCATTGCGATTGTGGCGAGTATTGGCATCGCCTGGGCACCCTATAACTTCGGCGGTTCTAGTTTTGTGATTTTCGCGGCGACCATGTCTTCGCGCTTTGAAGAAAAGCGCCATGCGTATTTGAGTCTGTTTTGCGTCTTGGCAGGTACTGCGCTTATCAGCTACTTCCTCAAATTGCAAACCTATTTCTGGATTCCAGCCGTCATCTTTAGTATCCCGAGCGCTTTAGGTGCCATCATTGGAGAGCGGTTGCAAAGGGCCAATAGTAAACTGTTTCGTAAACAAGAAGAGATTGAACATCTTGCGTCCTTAGCGGAACGTGAACGCATCGCGCGTGATTTGCATGATTTGTTAGGGCACACATTATCGGTGATTACCTTGAAGGCGGAGTTAGCGCGTAAGCTCTATGATCGCGATGCCGAGGCCTGCAAAAAAGAGATCGCCGATATTGAGCAAACCGCGCGACAAGCCTTAAGCGAGGTGCGTGAAGCGGTCTTGGGGTATCGCGATACAGGCTTGGCCCATGAGTTACGCGGTGCGCAGAATGCTTTGGAATCTGCCGGTGTGCAGTTTGAGAGTGAAGTTGACGACACAGTTTTGCCAGCGGCGGTTGAGAATATTATTGCCTTGGCTTTGCGTGAAGCTGTCACAAATATCATTCGGCACTCAGATGCCAAGCATTGTCATTGCTCGGTTGTCGGTAAGGCTGGTTCGGTGCATGTCAAGATCGCAGACGATGGTTCTATCGCTCGAGAGAAGGGTGATGAGATTAAGAAGGGCAATGGGTTGATTGGCATGAGCGAGAGGGTACGGGCCTTAGATGGTAACTTGCAAGTCGAATGCAAAGAAGGATTGACGATACGTTTTAGCTTACCGCTACATCAGCCTAGTGCCGCATAAGGATTCGAGATGATAAAAATTATTTTGGCAGAAGATCAGGTTATGGTTTCAGGTGCGCTTGTCGCGCTCTTGAAACTGGAAGGAGATATCGAGGTCTTGGGTCAAGCCAAGAATGGCAAAGAGGCTTTGGAGCTCTGCAAAAATTTGCAGCCCGATGTCGTCGTGACCGATATTGAAATGCCTATCATGACAGGACTGGAACTTGCGGCCGAAATTGCCGAGCAGAAGTTGCCCAGTAAGGTGATTGTCTTGACTACCTTTGCCCGCGCTGGTTTTTTAAAGCGTGCGATGGCAAGTGGAGTGCGTGGCTACATGCTGAAAGATGCACCCGCTGAAGATTTGGCAAAAGCGATTCGTACCGTGCATGGTGGTGGCAAAGCGATTGCTCCAGAGTTGGCCATGGAAAGCTGGGGCGGACCACAGGATCCTTTGAGTGAGCGAGAGCGTCAGGTACTTCGCTTGGCAGGTACTGGCTCGACCAGCAGTGAGATCGCCAAGATCATGCATTTGTCGGAAGGCACCGTGCGTAATTATTTGTCAGAAGCGATTAGCAAGCTCAATGCGAAAAATCGGGTTGAAGCGTTCCGAATGGCTCGCGATGAAGGCTGGTTGTAGTTCATTTGATAGGAAAGGTTCTTACAATGATACGAGTTACAGGTTTTTATCGTTGGGCTGAAGGCGCCCATTTTGATCATGCTTACTTCAATACCGAACATGGGCGAATAAGCAAAGAGGCACTGAGTGGTCTAGGTTTGTTGCGTTTAGAAAGTGATCAATTCTTGTCACCAGCAGCACCTACTATTGGCGAAATCATAGCGACGACTAACGCCTATTTTCCCGACCTACAAACGGCACAGACTGCGCTCGCGACAGCAGGTGCGGTGTTAATGGCGGATGTTCCCAACTACACAAATCTTAAACCTGAAATTCGTTTAAGCAAGGTCAGTTCGCATGTCTGAATCCGATACTCATTTATTGCAGTTGACGGTTGTAAGCCCTAGCATGGCAGAGGAATTACTTGAGTTTGAAGTGCGCAATCGAGCGTTTTTCGAAGAGCGCATCAATGCGCGTCCGCCGGAGTTCTATTCTCGTTCTGGCGTCGATAGTGCGATTCAAGCGGCCGTACATCAAGCAAGGCAAGACCAGGGCTATCAGTATTTGATTCGAGTTGCGGGGGAGCTTGTCGGTCGGGTGAACTTGAGCCAAGTACGCCGTCAGCATTTTCATTCAGCGAGTTTGGGTTATCGCATAGGTGAGCGTTTTAACGGCAGAGGATACGCGAAGCAAGCGGTTAGCTTGGCACTAAAAAAAGCATTTGAAACACATGATTTACATCGTATAGAAGCCTGTGCAAGGCCAGAAAATCAAGCTTCGATTCACGTTTTGTTGGCAAATGGATTTGTGCAATACGGCCTTTCGAAACGTAGCTTCGAATTGCACGGTCAATGGTTCGATACTGTTCATTTCGAACGTCACCGCAACTAAAT
>CANHZI010000188.1 GCA_947464955.1 Oxalobacteraceae bacterium | reverse complement strand
GTTTAAGGCTTTTTCTGTCAAATCGGAGGCTGACATTATTTTCCTCGATGCAACCAAACAAAAACTATCAAGCAAGGTGTTTTTTGCAGCCGATGGACCTGAATCAGATTATGCTGAGTTGTATACAAATATTGATGAAACGCGCAGTGTTTTGGAGATCGCGGAGAAAGACTCTGAGTATCGAAAAAATGTCCTTCGTAGCCTCACCAAAGGACCTATAACAGAACAGTCGTCGAGGAAGCGCCAATGACAATTGTTTCATTTATTAATTTTTTGGTGGCGGAGACCCCATCACATCAACGTTAAATGTATTAGGAGCCAATAATGAATCAAAGCGTAATGACGGGAAGTTGTCTGTGTAAAAGGGTTAAATACTCCATCGAAACGGAACTCCAGGAATTTTACTTTTGCCACTGTGGTCAGTGCAGGAAAGTCACTGGTTCTGCATTCGCATCAAACATTCAGGCTAAGCCAGGGGAAATAAAGTGGCTTTCTGGTGCAGAGCACGTGAAACGTTTTGATTACCCCGGTGATCGTCTGTTCACTAAAGTTTTCTGCTCTGAATGTGGATCGGGCTTGCCATTCCTCAACAAAAGCGGAAAGAAGCTTTTTATCCCAGCGGGTTCTCTCGATTCCGAACCAAGCATCCTTCCAGGGCACAATATCTTTTGGGGAGATAGGTCGTCTTGGTTTGAAGCCGGCCTGTCTGCACCTAAGAGTGAGGGCTTTGTAGATTGAATACCCATAACAGAACATTCGATTGAACTGGCAGTGATGCGGCGATGTTTTTTTTCTTTGCGGGTGGCCAAACTAAAACGTTAGATATCTTGGAGAATACATGAAACGGGTTTTGCTTACGATGCTAATACTGACCACTATGGTCGGCTGTTCCAAAAGTATTGAATCTGGAGTTACGACTCCAGCGCTGTCAATGGCGAAATCCTCAAACAACGCCTCTCGCTACTTGGCCTATCAACATTCCATCCAACTCGAAACAGATGAGCAAAAAATCCCAGAAATTTTCGAATCCGCGCTGGCTAGCTGTCGCGAGGCTTCTGACGATCTTTGTACGGTCTTAGAATCTCGAATCAATACCGGTCGTTCGGCATCGGCATCGCTAAAGTTTCGAGCCAAGCCGACTGGCATTCAAAAACTCATCGGAATTCTGGGAAAACGGGCAGAAATCACAAATCAATCTACGACTGCTGAGGATCTAGCGGCTCCTATAGAAGACACCGCGAAGAAACTTACAATGTTAAATGACTACAGAGCGAAACTCGAGGTTTTACGCAATCGAGCCAACAACGATGTCGAGGCTTTGATTAAGGTAACTAGAGAGCTTTCGCAGGTTCAGAGCGAGCTTGAAGCGGTTACGGGAAAGAATGCACAGTTGATGCAGCGTGTGGAAACGCAGATTCTGAGCGTTTCTATCAATTCTGTTCAGAATCAAGGGTTCTGGAAGCCCATCTCATTTGCTACGTCAGATTTTGGTACCAATCTATCTCACGGTGTGTCGATTGCGATTACGGGAATTGCCTATCTAATACCTTGGGCATTTTTCATTCTGATAGTTACTTGGGTAAGCAGAATTTTTTGGCGCCGCTTAAAGAGGCCGAGAGCCAATACCTAACTGGGCACTCAAGCTTGATCACTCAGGTCGCCAGTCGTTGTACGATAAAGATGCGCAGCGCCAGTTAATCTAACGTCGGCAGCAAATCTAACTTCATAAATTTACTCGAATTTGACAACTGAACACACACATCACTGGAGAAATAACCCTATGCACTCATTGATTTCGCGTTACACCGCTGCCTTTATTTTTGCTTTGTCCCTCCTTCCATCATCTTATGTGTTCGCACAAGAGCAAGTTGAAACGCCTAAACTTGCGCGGGTTACAGTACCAACGATTGCGCCTCTACCTGAAGATGTCTCTACTCTCGACGGAATTATGAAGGCGTTTTACGAGACCATCTCTGGCCCAGCTGGAAAGCCACGAGAATGGGCCCGAGATCGAACGCTCTACATTCAGGGAGTGCGCTTTGTTTCGACAGGCCTGTCAAAAGGGAAAATTGTCGCGCGTGTATTGGATCATCAAACCTATGTTGATTGGGTGAATGATGGTTTCGTGCGCCAAGGCTTCTTTGAGCGTGAGATTCACCGTGTCACCAAAACATTCGGAAACATTACTCATGTCTTCAGTACTTATGAGTCGAGGCAAACATTGAACGGCCCGGTGACTGCGCGCGGTGTCAACAGCATCGAGTTATTCCACGATGGAAAACGCTGGTGGATTGCGGCGGCGACATGGGACGACGAACGACCTGACAATCCAATTCCAAAAGAACTGCTACCGTGAACTCTCAAGCAAGCCCGGTAGGTAAGATTAGGCTCTATCAATCGCACGTTTGTTCGCCGAAGTTAAATCAACGCTCATTATTCATCACAAACTAATGCTCACCCTATGCGAGAAAATGCGGACGATTGATGAAACCTAATCGTCCCTACCTTTTTCCATTCGATGATTGCGTCATAAATCCCCAAATTCACGTATACTCCACCACCCTCTTCGCTGTTTAAACCATGTCTCTCGGATTCTCGATGTTATTTGAACACCGAAAGCCAGATCAGCGACCAGCGAAAACATCAACGCATCACTCTTAGTAAGGAATCTCCATGTCACAAATTCAATCCTGGTCTGACATTTCAGACACCAGTATCTCTGACGTCGGCGTACGTCAACAGCACCGCCCTTCTGAAAATTTTAAGTTTTACAGCAATACCTATGAAGCCAATCAAAGCCTTACTATCAAAGCCTCACACGGATTTCGTGTGTATGTGTTGACAGGTAGCTGTGCTTTGAACGTCAACGGACAAGTGGTCGAGTTGGAAGCAGAACAATTCATCCAGCTAAAAGATGGCAGCTACACTTGCGATACCGGTAGCGAAGGCCTTAGCATTGTGAAAGTGTTTAACGCAGCCAAGTCCACTGCAGCAAAGAAATAAAAGAGCGCAACCATGTCTGATCAAGAAGTTCAGCTAATTCAAGAAGCACGTGTATGGCAAGCCAAAGAGTGGACAGCACGGGTGATTAAAAATGAAGATGACGATGGCTGGGCGGTTGCCATGTACAAAGATGGGCAGGCAGAGCCCGCCCTTGTTGGCCCTTGGACTATGGGGCGCGACAAGAAAAATCCTAAGCCTTTAGATCACAATGCGTTTAATACTTTGGTCAAAACCGCCAGTGAATTTGTACGCCGTCACGAGCAACAATTGCATGCGACATTGAATAAGAATCTGATCATCAATGGCGCTGAGATGGATTACAAAATCTGTCTACAGATTATTCCAGATGAAGATGAACCGTATGCGTATTTGAGTGCGTTTGATCCTGATGGTGAGCAAATCGCGAAGGTGAAAGTGCGACCTGATTTCAAGTTGAACCAAGCTTCTGCAATGAAGTGGATGCAACAGGAATTTGCTAGGATAGATTAAGGTAATTTGAGACTAGACGATGGCTGGCAAAGATGCGCGGCATTTTTCGTGCTGTCGCGGTTATGCCATAATTGGCTCTCGCCTCATGGGAGTTTTTTCAGGCAAGCCACATCCTGAACACCAACAGCTTGCCTAGAATGCCATGTACGCTTAGCATGTCACTTGACGCGTACAAGCAACTGCCAGTTGCCGCACCACCGCCTATGTAGCCTTCTGTGCTGCTCAAACATTAAAACACAATCTATGTACACAATCCCAAAGCACAAGCTCACGCTTATTCAAAGGAGCGTTGCACTATTGTTTTTAGGGCTAAGTATTTGGCTTATCGCGGCGGCGCTCGGTTTGATTGACTCCTCAACGCTGATGTATTCACGCTGCCGAACCTGTGCCCGCATAGTCATTCCATCGGTCTGGACTGTCAGCCTCGTCGGCGCCATGTTTTTGTCTATCTCGATTTCTATGCTGGCTGAATCTTTTGGACGAAAGGGGCCAATCGCCAGCTTCTTCGGTACGCTTGACTGGATTTTCCTTTGCACAACCCTAATCAGACATACACTGTTTTCGGATGATCCTTTGTCTGTGCGCCTGTGGACCGGTTCACTCGCGGTGGTCTTTTCGATCGGTCTTATTGCCGTTATCAGGTTAACGCACCGCTCCCGCCAAGTGGAGCAATCGCGCAAAAAGAACTAACACACTTAATCTCAATCAGCGCCCGTGAAATTGGAGCGAGATGTCGAATGCAATTTCCGTCATGGGGCGATTGATTAACTCGCGCAATTATTTTCCTCGCTTCGTTTGATCGACAAATAAAGTACTTTATCGTTAATCGTGCTTGCCACCAGTCAGTCGTGCGATTCGACTCCGACTATTAAACCTAGGATGCGAATTTTTACGATTTAGTCATCCGGTGCCATCAGCGTTTTTACTCCAAAAACTGAATTTCCAACGACAATGAAAATATCAGTGACTGTGCTTTCCAAGCATTGCACAGCGTCATCGCTTGTCACACGTTCTAAGGCTCTCCACTTAACGAACTCCAATCTTTTCAAAAAAAACTACTTGCAAATCAAAATCACCTAAAGTATTCTTGTACTACTTCATGATAGTACATAATAAGTCATGAAGTATTCACCGAGGGCATGAACTATGGACTTAGAAATTGATGAAGACAGTAGTGAACCCGTGTATGAGCAAATCGTAAGATTGATTCAGCTTGGGGCACAGCAAGGTCGATTGGCGGCGGGAATGGCCTTGCCTTCAATACGGCAGTTGGCAAATGATTTGGCACTTAACCACAATACGGTGGCGAAGGCATACAAGATCTTAGAGAGTAAGCGCGTGATTCGTACCGCTGGTCAAAAGGGTGCCTTCATACATAGCGAGGCGGCCTCTCATGTGGAGCAACACAATCAAATTGATGCGTTGGCATTGATGCGTGAATTGGTCGCACGTTTGCGTGAGCAGGGTCTGACAACAAAGCAGATTCAGGCAGCTTTTAAAGCCGCTATATCTGAATAATACAATGGAGCGAGATGATGAATAATTGGGTTATTTTTGCCTTGGCTGTGAGCCAAATTGTGGTCTTGTATGGAATTAGTGTGCGCAGCTGTTTGGGCGCGATTAACAAAGTTTTTTTGGATAAAAATATCGCGTGGGTAAATGAGAATCCTGCGTTTTCGGCACGCTTTGCGCAGCCTACATATACAGCATTCATTATGTACGCCTTGGGTGCAGTATGGCTACTAGCGTTATTCAAGACATTCGATGCAATGGACGATACGACGCTCTTCTTTTATACCATGATGCCTAATTTTGTCTGGCAAGTGGTGTTGATGATTTATTTGATCGTGGCGAAACTTCGGATAGCGCGGCATATACCTTTACCGTCCAAACGCAGTGCTAGTCTGGTCCGACGCAATTTAGGCGATTACGTACATCCCGCTTGGACAGTAATGTGCGGGGCATGCTATCTCTTCGTCATCGGCGCTTATATTGTTGCGCTGACAAACCAGCACTTTGAACTTGCCGTGTTTGGCGCACGGATGCTGTTTGTGTGCTTGGTATTGTTGATTACTGTCGTTTTCTTTCGCTACAGCTTAAGAAGAAAGAAGAACTTTCTTGATGAGGCTTTCGGTGCTGCGTTTAGACGTTGGGAGGTCATCGCTAATTTTGGCTTCTCAATGCTTGGAGGTGCAGTCGTGGTGCTATGGGTGATGATTAACGATCTCACTACAACCATGTGGGCGAGTCAACTCAGTCTTGCTGTGGCGTTCGGTGTAGTGACTCAATCCTTATTGATTTATTTAAGCCTCAATTCTCGATTTAAACAGGCAATGACGACTAACTTGCCTGCCGCACTTAACATTTAACTGGACTGGAAGCACTCCAGCTTACGCACACATTCAACAATTAAACAAAGGAAAGTCATGATCAATCAAGTCAACAAACTCGTTTTAAAAGCGTCCATCCTTGCGTTAATAGGAGCCATGTCGTCAGTGCATGCCGCCCCTACCAAAGACAGTAATCAAAAGCAAAAAACTTCAGCGTCGAAGGCGACTACTGGCGCTGTGATCAGCGACGCACAAGTGAAGAAAATCCTAGAACAACGTATCGATCAGTGGCAGCGCGGCGTGGGCGCAGTCGTTGGAATCATTGACGCACATGGGAGCCGTTTCATTTCGTATGGCAAGTTTGATCAAGCCAGTGATGTTCTGGTTGATCCAAATTCGGTATTTGAAATTGGCTCGGTGACCAAGGTGTTTACCTCTCTTCTTTTGGCGGACATGGTGAAACGTGGAGAGGTCACGCTGACCGACCCTGTTTCGAACTATTTACCCAATGGTGTCAAGTTCCCAATCAGAAATGGCAAGCCGATTCGCTTAATTGATCTCGCCAATCATACTTCTGGCTTACCACGTTTACCGGGCAATCTCACCCCTGCTAATCCTGCAAATCCTTATGCCGATTACAGTATCGAACAGCTCCTAAGCTTTTTATCCACTTATGAACTAACACGCGACAGTGGCGAAAAGTATGAGTATTCCAATCTCGGTGTTGGCATATTAGGTCAAGTCCTAGCGATGCGTGCAGGTAGCGATTTTGAAACGCTGATAAAGACAAGAATTACTCAAAATTTAGGGATGAAAAGCACTACGATTACAATCGATAAAGATCTGCAATCGCGTATGACTGTGGGTCACAACGATCTACTCAATGCGGTTCCGAATTGGGATATCCCTACACTAGCTGGTGCGGGCGCTTTGCGTTCAGACGCAAAAGACATGCTTCAATTTGTTGGCGCACATTTGGGTTTGGTGAAGTCAAGCTTGAAACCAGCGATGAACAGCATGTTAAGCCAATTCAAACCCACCGGAAACCCGAATGTCACTATCGGTTTAGGTTGGCACAAATTGAGCGCCGAAGGAGCTAGTATCATTGAACACAACGGTGGCACGGGTGGATTTCGCAGTTTTGTTGGGTTTAATCCTGCCAGTAAAGTGGGTGTCGTGGTACTGTCAAATACGGGCAATGAGGGGATGGATGATATAGGCCGCCATATACTTGACACGCGGTTTAAGTTGATTGAACAACCGAAAGCGCGCACTAAACATATCAAGGTGGACATTGATCCAAATACCTTGGAAAGCTTCGTCGGGCAATATGACTTGATGCCAGGTATGGTGCTGACCGTGAGTCGTGAGGGCGATAAATTATTTGTGCAAGCAACTGGTCAGGGTAGAGGTGAAGTTCATGCAGAAGGACCGCGTGATTTCTTTTCAAATGATGTAGATGCGTCCATCAGTTTTGATCCCGATGTCAATGGAAAGGCTGCGAGCTTGATCCTCCATCAAGCGGGTCGTGACATGAAAGCGATGCGCATTGGAGAAAAAGCAGTGACCGCTGACGCGCCCCCGATGAAGAATGAGGCTCAAATCCCTGCGGATATTCTCGACAAATACGTCGGTAACTACGCGATCACACCCAGTTTTATTCTGAGTTTAACGCGTGAAGGAGAGAAGTTTTTTGCGCAAGCAAGCAATCAACCCAAGTTTGAAGTATTTGCGAAGGATGCAAAAAATTTCTATTTGAAAGTTGTTGATGCACAAATTCGAATCGACACCGATGCAAGTGGTCGCGCGACAAGCTTAACGCTATTTCAAGGTGGTGCAGCAATGCCAGCCAAGCGTATAGAGTAAAAGCATAAGGCGCAATCTCTTTACATGTATTAGCTCATACCCGATCTGACAGTTACCAGTTTTTCTAGGGTGTCTGTCAGATTAGATTTGAGTCAAATTCTTTTCAACCCAAATCAATTTCCCTTCAAGCAAAGTATCCATTGGCGTTCTGCCGCAGCACATTTTGCCTTGAT
>CANHZI010000187.1 GCA_947464955.1 Oxalobacteraceae bacterium | reverse complement strand
GAATGCCTCACGTTTGTGGCGACAATTAGCGGCGCTGGAGCGTAAAGAAAGTAGCGAAGTCGTACATATCATGCAGCTTGGTGATTCGCACACGGGTGGCGACTATTTTACCCAAGCGTATCGCGAACAAATGCAAAAGCGTTTTGGTAACGCGGGCATAGGTTGGTTATCGCCAGGCTACATCAAGAATCAACGTTCAGCGCAAGTCTTGATGCGTATGAATGGCAACTGGAAAACGCGCATTAGCCGCAATAACCCTGAGAATTTTCCATTAGGTGGGTTTGCGAATCAGCCTGACCCAGGTGCTTCGATCGAGATCGTTCCTAAACAGCCGCTGTTTGGTTTGCAGCGTGTGACAATTTGGACACGGCGCAATAATGACGATGCTTCGGGTGGTTGGAAGCTGAGTTTTCCCGACGGTGAAGTGCGCGACTTGCTGCCACCACTCACGTCGAATTGGCAATCAACGTATGTCATGGGCAGCGCTATCGATTTGAATAGTTTCACTTTGCGTGCTGAACATAATCCGCCTGAACTTGGCGCGATTATTATCGATACTTTAGCGCCAGGCGTCACCGTCGATTCACTCGGGATCGTTGGCGCCACCCAGCGTGTCATCGCGCGTTGGCAAACTGAAGCAGTGCGCGAGCAATTGCAATGGCGACGCCCAAGTCTGATCGTACTTGCCTATGGTACCAACGAGGCCTTTGATCCAAATCCAGATTTTGATTTGTATAAGCAAGAACTACAAAACACCATACGCCAATTGCGCGCCGCAGCCCCTGATGCGGCCATACTCTTAATCGGCGCACCGAACTCGGCCAAGAAAAAAGGCGCGGGTGAAAATGTAGGCTGTCGTTATCGTCTGCCTGCCGGTTTAAAGACGGTGCAAAACATTCAGCAAGATGTCGCTATCAGCGAGCATCTTTTGTTTTGGAGTTGGGAAGCGGCGATGGGCGGACGTTGTTCTATGCAGCGCTTTGTCGACGCCAACCCACCATTGGGTCGCCCCGACTACATCCATTTCACTGAAGAAGGCTATGCCCGAGGCGGCAATGCTTTTTTTGAGGCCTTGATGAGTAAATATCAGAAGAGCCGTCCTAAACGCTGATCACTGCCGCGTTCGATTGCGGCAGTTCTAAATGACAAAACCAGCAGCACTCATTCAAACTGCTTTTTGAATTCTGCAAACTGTGTTTGTAAGTCTTGTACTTGTGTACGTAAGCTTTGTACTTCTTCTTCCAACTGCGCGATGCGGTCTTTGCTATTGCTAGAGGCGGCATGACTGACGCTGTTCAAAGCGTCGAGATTCAAACTGGATTCGTCGCCTGAGAGCAAATGCGCGTACCGTGGCTCTTTGGTACCTGGAGCGATAGGCAAACGTGCGACCACAGGTGGATATTTATCGATCAAAAAGTCTAGGCATTGTTCGACTTCAGCCACCGACCCAAATTCATGGAGACGTCCGACGCGGGTACGGATTTCCCCAGCAGTTTGCCAGCCGCGCAGCATCAATACCGTGAGCACAGCGAGCTTGTTTTGCTCCAACATCCATTTCACGCGCATCTTGTGTTCGTACTTCGCGACACGCGCTCCCGCTTGATGAATCACGCTGGCTAGCTTCTTTTGTACCAGTTGATCGAGCGCTTCGCTAATTTCGGCTTCCGTGAGATTCATCACCGGGTCGCGGCTCGTGAGCTGATTGCAGGCACTGACTAGGCCGTTCAACGACATAGGATAGTTGTCGGGCGTAGTGGCTTCTTTTTCAGCGAGGGCACCGAGTACGCGGATCTCGGTAGCGTTTAGATATTCTTGATGTTCACTCATTTGTTATTCTCGATTGTAATTGCGACATATTGGAAAGCTTCGATATTATCGTCGAATTGTTCGAATCGAGGTTTGTGTCGGCACGAATTCGGTCACAGTAATTTCATTTGAATTTTTAGCGATTGATGGGTACATTACTTGTATTCTGGTCAATGTGAGTTTTCGCGATTGCCAATAAGGAAAAGACGTGCCAATCGATATCATCCTCGATGAAAGCAAGAAGCGTTTGCAGGGACTGTTCGAGCAGAGCAAGGGCTTTGACTGTCAGGTATTTCTTGAGAAGTCGGGTAAAGAATTGTTCCTGTTATTGGCTGCGCGCTTTGATCACGATTTGCGGCAGGGGGGCTTTGCTCAATTTTTCTATAATATGAATGGAAATTTCTTGGCCGAAGTTGAGGATATGCTGATTCAATGCAATGCCGTCGTTGCCCATGAATTTTACGTACAGGCGGTAAAGGCTTGTATCGCAAATAAGACCGACTACGAGGCCTTCCTTCAATCGGATTATGTCAGTGAGAACCCGCTGAAGAACCAACTCCATGCGATTTCCCTGGACTACTTAGCATGTCATGTCGATTTTTCATTTGAAATCCGTGACTATATTTGCGGTTCAAGCACGGTTTAAGTGTTGAAGATTGTTTCATTATGGAAATTTCGCTGCCTAGATGCTACTACCTTGGCTAATTTTTGGCATAATGAGGGCATCGGACATCAAGCTCTTCGTTTTTGACCTTTTTACTTAGCAGAATTAATCGATTTTTATATGAGTGACGTTCGTTCAGCTCCCCGTATCAATGTAACTTGGCGTGGCGCGATTCAGGTCAGCCAGGGTAAGATCATTGCGGTTAAAGTTGTTAATTTTTCTGCAAGCGGTGTGCAGTTTTTATGTCCGCAAATTGTGCCGGAGCGCGGCACATTTCAAATGATGATCGAAATACCTGATCGTCGCGATGCTTCGCGACGTACACAAGTTGTTTGCAAGGGCATGGCTTTGTATTGTATTTTGAGTGGTAGTGAGTATCGTGTTGGAATGAAGATTTCTGATATCCCGCCGCAGCACAATGATTTAGTAAATAGCTGGGCGGGCCCTCCGTCTAAATAATCCTTTTCTGGTCGGGTCCGCATCCCGTATTTTTCTCGATGACAAATCCCACAAATGCGCGCCCAAGCGAGCAGGTTCTTTTGCAACGTGTACGCAATCAGCTGATCGATTATCTCGAAGTTGCTTCCTCGTTCGCCGAACAAAAACGCTATCAGGCGAAGTCACCGCAGTTGCATGTTCCATTAGAAATCATCGAACAATGGGCCGATTGGGTAGGACCCGATTGGCGTGACTGCCTGACACAGCCTGTTTTTTGTAGCGATGAAATAGAGGCGATCGAACGTTTTCAAAACCTTTGGTCTGCTTTACGCACGCGCTTGCCACAGCCGCTTCCTCAGCTTGAAGAAATACAAGTCGACCCGATTTGGGATGAGCTGCGTCGTGCGGCAGCTTCGACCTATGCCTGCTTTTTACGTGTTGGAAAAATGTCTGAGAGCGTAGAGTACGTATCGGTAGCCGCAGCTCAGGTGCCTACCGTTGCAGCGGGAGCCATGGTATATGCCAAAGATGCAGAGCGGCTTGCTCAGTTTTATGCTGCTGTTCTGCAGTTGGCTCGCAATGCTGAAGAATCGGAACCACAACATGGTTATTTGGTGCTGGAAGCGCGTGGTTTTCAACTGGTGGTACATGCGATTCCACCTGCATATGCTGCTGAAATTGAGATAAAAGTCCCTCCAGAAGCACGCGAAGAATGTGCACTGAAGTTTTTCTTTACAGTGCATGATCTTCAGCATGCGCGTGAAGTTGCTGATGAACTTGGTGGCCGTCTAGATCAGCAAGCTTGGGAAGCTCCTCGGTATTGGTATTGCAATGGCATAGACCCTGAGGGCAATGTATTTCAACTGCGTCAAATGAAGTAGTGATTAGGTTTGTATTACCTGTGCATCGGCGATAATCGACATTTTCCGGAAGTGGGTATTGAGGATGCCGTAGTAATCAAGATCGACAAAACGATCGCGTTTCCATGAAACCTGACGACGCCGACCTTCGTGTTCGAACCCGAGTTTCTTCAATAACTTGCGGCTACCTATATTTTCGACTTCTACTTCAGCTTCGATGCGATGTAAGTTCATGCAATCAAAGGCATGATGCAGAACTTCTTGTAGACACTCCAGCATCACTCCTTGTCCCCAGTAGGCAGGCAAGAGCCAATAACCAATATCGGCATTGCGATTGTAGTTATCGAGTTCGTACACGCCGCAAGCACCGATCAATTGCTCTGGCCGATTTAACGGACAGATCGCCCACCACATACCCGATCCATCCTTTTCTAAACAGCGATACCAATCGATTTGTTCTTGCGTCGCCAATTCCGTCTCATACCAAATACCGTAGTGGGCGATGACTTTGGGGTGGGACAGGCCAAAAAAAACGGCGGCTAAGTCGCTTTGCTGAATTTGTCTGAGCAGAAAACGCTCACTACGTAGTTCGGGAAACGTACTGACTTCTTGCATGACCTACCCTAGAAGAAATAGAAAAACCGCAGCTTGAAGTCTAACCGAAATTATTCTGAATCCTGCATAAATCCAGAGCTAGAGATGACAAGGTGTTGCGTGCTACTACCGATTGCCTACAAAACCTGCTACTCGTCGGGTTTTCCTTGTCAATCGCGGGCTTTCTCCTTAAAGTTGCCAACGACTCAAATTGAGTAGCGTCTAACCAGCGAAGATCCTTGCGCCACTTGGTCGTGATGTTGGGCTTGCGGTTAGATTCGGATTTCGTGAAATGGAGTGGGCGATGTGGTGGATAGGGGCTCTGATAGGTTTAGTGCTAGGTTTAGCTAGCGATCATGCTTCGGCATTTTGGTATGCCGTTCTTGGTGCGGTCTTTGGTTTGGTGGTCAAAATAAATCTTGATTCGCAATTTTCGGCATTGAAGAAGGCGAATATGACGCTGCATGAACAGGCGGCAGCGGCGATGAAAGATCTACGCGCGACGATTGCGAAGCTGGAAGACAAGATAAAGTTTCTGGAATCGGAGTTGCATGCGACACGCTCGACAAAATCGAGCGCAGAGAGCGCTGCCAGCACAGAGCTGGTGACGACAAAATCTGCTGATACGCTTGCCCCTCAATCATCGTCGAGCTTGATTTCGAGTGCCACTAGTCCAGCTGTCGTGCCGACAGAAGCCGACTCACTTGAACTCGAACCACTGATGCAACTCGATGCGGATGAATCGACTGAAAATAAACAAGCCTTGGCACCGAATGTGCCTTTGGTTAATCTCGATCCGCCACAAATTGAGAAAAATATGCAAACCGCGCTCAGCATCAAAGCAGAGCAAGCGGTGGCGACAGTGACGGTTCCAACACCTGCGAACTTACATACTCTCCTTACACCCGAAATCGAAGCGCCAATATCGGCTTCCAAGCCTGCGCGTTTGTCAGCACCACCGCCAACCTCAAAGACATTCAGGGAAAGCTTACCCGAGCCAATTGCGAACTTCATTTTCGGTGGCAATTTATTGGTGAAAGTCGGTGTCTTGATACTCTTCCTTGGCTTGGCCTTTTTGCTTCGTTATGCGGCGGAACGTGTTACGGTACCGATCGAGTTGCGCTATGCCGGCGTACTCGGAACAGGTTTAGTGTTGTTAGCCTTGGGTTGGCGCTTACGTGAGAAACGGCGTGAGTACGGCTTGAGCTTGCAAGGGATGGCAATTGGCGTGTTCTACTTGGCAGGGCTATCGGCGGTGAAGGTGCATCAGCTGATCACGCCGGAAACGGGTTTTGTCTTTTTGTTCGTCGTCTCAGTTATGAGTGCCGCACTTGCGGTGCTACAAAAGGCACCGGTGTTAGCCATTATCGCTGCGCTCGAAGGTTTCGCTGCGCCAGTGTTGACCTCGACAGGAGCCAATCGCCCACTGGGTCTGATGACCTACTTAGCGGTACTCGATGTTGGTATTTTCTTGGTCGCTTGGTTTAACGCTTGGCGTGTCTTGAATGTGATTGCCTTTGTAGGCACCTTCACTTTGAGTCTAGGCTGGGCCAATAAGTTTTACACGCCTGCCGACTATGGCTTAGTGCAACCCTTCCTGATTTTCTTCTTCGTTTTATTCGCGGTGATCGGTGTCTTGTTTGCCCGTCGCACCTTGCTTGAGGCGCGCCATGCTGCGACCTTAGATGAGGCAAGTCGCTCAGGTACCACAAATCCGTTGATGGGGATGAAGCTCGTTGGCCGAGTTGATAGCGCTTTAGTGTTTGGTAACCCGCTGACGGCTTTCGGCCTCCAATATTTGCTGGTAAAACACACCGAATACGGTGCTGCCTTTTCAGCTTTGGCGATAGCCGCTTTCTATTTATTATTGGCACGCTTTATCTTCTCGAAAGAGAAGCATGGCTTGGCGCTATTGGCGGAAGCCTATGTGATTGTTGCTGCTATCTTCGCCACGCTCGCAATACCTTTAGGTCTAGAAGGCACATGGACCAGTGCAGCGTGGGCTGTGGAAGCTGCAGGTATGTATTGGTTGGGATGTCGCCAGCAACGCCCGTATGCACGCGCATTTGCTTACGTGGTGATGGTCGGTGCGACCTGCAAACTCATTAACGCCATGAGTATTAATACCCAAGCCTTGCAGCCCCTCTTAGAGGGTTCTTTGTTGGGTCCCGTTTTACTGGGTAGCAGTGCGCTCGTCATGTGGTTCTTGCATCGCCGTCGTGAAAGCGAAAGCTTGGCGTCGTGGGAACTGCCAGCGAGCCGCGTATTGCCGTGGTTGGGTTTCGCTGCATATACGATCTTGCCTTGGATGTTGCTAGTGCCTTCATTCGCATCCGCTGCCTGTGCAGTATTTGCGCTGGTGGTTGGCGAGATGGGACGTCGCCGCGCCTTGCCTGAATGGCGACCCATCGCAGCGACCATACAAGTCGCTTCCGTGCTCAGCTTCCTCTTCGGCCTTCATGTCGATACCAGTCCACAAGCGCAAGGCTTCTTGCAAGATGGCTGGCGCGGCATGCTACCTGCCATCATTATTGCCCTCAGTATTCTGTTGAATGCGGGTCGTCGTATGTGGGCGATCAAACGTGAAGCAGAAGCGCAAGGCTTGCCGCCCGCATGGACAGCCTTTGATGGCCTAGCGGCGGTCAGCGGATTCGCTTTGTTGCACCTAGCGATGTTGTTTGCTTTGGATCTGTATCAGGTGGCCGCGATTTGGCCACTCACCGCAGTGATCGTTTTGCTCGGTGCTCTGTACATGGCGCAAACGCCATTAGCAGTATTCGCATTAGCCTTGCAAGGTCTGTCGGGTATTTTGTACTTACAAAGCCATCAAAGCTCAAGTGCTGATCTTTACTTCAATTGGAATTTCGCAACGCAAATGAGTTTAGCGATCGCCGCATTCCTTAGTGCAGATCGTTTACGCCATGAAGCCCAACGCTTTGTTGCCGCTTTGCGAGAATTGTCGACGCCAGCGGGGCAGCAAACGCAGGCGAGAGCATGGTTGAACCCTTGGTGTAATCAAGCGCTCATTCTGTGGTTGCTTTTGCCTTGGGGACTAGTGTGGTGGTTGATCGGCTGGGGATTTGAAAACAGCATGGCTTTAAGTCGTATCGGAGAGCGTCATGCGATTCCTGCCGCTGAGGTGATGTTGGCAACCGTGAGTGCTCTGGTACTGTTGGCACTTGCTGCATGGCGTCGTTGGCCGCAGGTCGCGAAGTTAAGTGCAGTCAGTTTGCCATTGTATTTATTGGCCGCAGCGTATGCGTGGTTTGAAGGTCCTGTGACTTTCACACCATCGTTACACTGGGGTTGGTTAGTGTGGCCAGTCGCTGCGATGAGTTTCTACTTCGGCCTGCGTAAACAAGAGCGCTACATCGATATGCCGCATAAATTCTTGAGCCTGCAGCATATCGTCGGCACTTGGTTATTCCTGTTCTTGATCTCAGCCGAATTGCGTGCCCACTTTGTGGATGTCGCTGGTATGGGTGAGGCGTGGGTCATGTTAGCGACAGT
>CANHZI010000186.1 GCA_947464955.1 Oxalobacteraceae bacterium | reverse complement strand
GTAGCATAATTTAATGGCAGTGAGAGTAAAACTAGCCGACAATCACGTTTAATTTGTATCACCAGCATGGAAAAGCCAACAATGACCCATCCCAATCTTCCTCAATTCCCGAACGCACCGAAAACGACTTTAGGCATGGTCGGTGGAGGTCAGTTGGGACGGATGTTTGTGCATGAAGCGCAAGCACTTGGATTCAAGGTGGCGGTATTGGAACCAGAAGCAGGAAGTCCTGCGGCCCAAGCAGCGGATCTGCATATTCAAGCGGCCTACGATGATACCCAAGGCTTGCTGCAGCTAGCCCAACATTGCAACACTTTCACGACCGAATTTGAAAATGTCCCGGCTGCAAGCTTAGCCAAATTAGCTGAGACGGGTTTCGTCGCACCGAGCGCGGCATGTGTCTCAATTGCTCAAGATCGTATCGAAGAAAAAGCCTTCTTTACTCGTTGCGCACCGCAGACAGGCATTCTGCCAGCACCACACGCGATTTTGCGCACAGCAGCTGATTTAGAAAACGTCAGTGCAGATTTGTTCCCCGGCATTTTGAAGACTGCGCGCATGGGCTATGACGGCAAAGGTCAAGTACGCGTTAAATCCTTAGATGAATTGCGCACTGCCTTTGCAAATTTAAAAGGTGTGGTCTGCGTCTTAGAAAAAATGCTGCCACTGGCTTACGAAATTTCTGTATTGGTTGCACGTGGCGCAGACGGGCAAGCGGTGGTTTACCCCATTGCTGAGAACGTACATCGTGACGGTATTTTGTTTACGACGACCGTACCTAGTCCTCACGTGTCTGCTGAAGCAGCATTAAAAACACAAAATGCAGCTTTGAAGCTGATTGCCGATATCAATTATGTCGGTGTCTTGTGCATCGAATTTTTTGTTTTGCAAGATGGTAGTGTGGTCGTCAATGAAATGGCACCGCGCCCACATAACAGCGGTCATTACACGATAGATGCTTGCGTCACCAGTCAGTTCGCTCAGCAAGTTCGTGCCATGGCGCGTTTGCCTTTAGGTGATGTACGTCAGCATTCGCCTTGCGTGATGTTGAATATTTTGGGTGATGTCTGGTTTGATGGTGAAACTAATATCGAACGTCAGCCAGAGTGGCATAAAGTGTTGGCGTTGCCGTCTGCGCATTTGCATCTTTATGGCAAAGCGGAAGCACGTCGTGCACGCAAAATGGGACACATCACTTTTATCGCGCCAACATTAGAGCAAGCGCAAGACGAGATGCAACAAGCATGCGCGATCTTAGGCATTGCGCTCTGATTTTCTTGAGACTTCGCCGTGAATTTTAGCTTGCAAATTTCTGAACAAATTCAAGTTGCTGCCATCGCCTTGGAGCACGGTGCTTTGGTCGGCTTTCCGACCGAGACTGTTTATGGCTTGGGTGCCGACGCCGAAAACGTAGATGCCGTCGCCAATATCTATCGCGCCAAAGGCCGCCCATCAAATCACCCGGTCATTGTTCACATCGCTCCTGAGGCTGATATTCACTATTGGGTGAAAGACCTCCCTGCAGCAGCACAACACCTGATCGATGCTTTTTGGCCAGGTCCTCTGACCTTGATTTTGAAGAGGGCAGAGCATATCCCCGATGCCGTTTCAGGCGGCCAAGATTCAATCGGTGTACGTTGTCCTTCACACCCGGTCGCTCAACAATTACTACGTGCTTTTAAAGGCGGCAAAGGCGGCGTGGCTGCACCATCAGCGAACAAGTTTGGCCATGTTAGCCCGACCAAAGCGGAGCATGTACTCGAAGAATTTCCAGATGAAGTGGCCAGCGGCATGATTGCTTCCGTGCTCGATGGTGGTCAAAGCGATGTTGGCATCGAATCGACTATCGTTGATATGAGCCGTCTCGACACCCATGGCCCAGTTTTATTGCGACCAGGCCATATTACTGCGCTGCAGTTAGAGCAAGTCTTAGGCGTTGCCGTGAACGCAACAGACCAAGCAGCACCGCGTGCATCTGGCACTTTGGAAGCACACTATGCACCGAGCACGCCAGTGGCATTAGTCGACGTCGATCAACTCGATGCGACGATCGCTAGCCTTCGTGCGAAAGGCAAACGTGTTGCTGTCATGGCCTATGAAGTACATCGCCAAACCTCTGAACTACAAGCTTGGCGCCAACTCAATAATGATCCAGTGGCATACGCGCATGATCTCTATGCCGACCTTCGCGAACTTGACCATGTCGATGCTGACATCATCTTAGTCGAGGCACTACCAACAACCCGCGAGTGGCAAGGCGTCGCCGACCGATTGCGCCGTGCGGCCTTTGATTCGCAAGGGGTGTTGCAGGGGATGCTGCAGTCAAGCGTACAGGCATAAACCTTCATCTTGATCGCTGTGAGGCGTTCCTAGAACTTTAGTTCCAGATTCATATTGGTGGACATCACGCCTCGGCTCTGCGTTCTGGTTTTTGTCATTCCTTGTTGATTGAAAAAGTTTATTTCGCTTTGAAACGGTTCCAAAAATAAATTCGAAGCAGAGAAACGTAAGCTAGCTTCCTTGTTGATTTTCCAATTCGCGTAAGTGGACGTAGTCCTTCTTACTTGAACTATGTTGATGCGATCCGCCGCCAATCGCAATGGTCCACCGGAAACGATGCCGTAAGCCGCCCCCATTTTCCATGCATCATTGAGTTTGTAATCGATGTCGAAATTAGCATTCAGTTTTGCTTGTTCAGCAAAGCGATTGTTAGGTCCAGGAACATTGTTAGCCCGTGACCAATTGCGCGAGAGGTTGGCTTTGAAATTGAGGTTCGGTGCTTCTTTGATGAAAAGCTTGATGGGGAAGCTGGTATCGAACATGACTCCATAGGTAAGCGCATTCCCGTCGTTGATTGTTTGCTGCAGCCAACGCCCTTGGCTTTGGAAGAGGCGATCACGCAATAAGTAGTTAATCTGCTTGAGATAATGGCTGACTGAGTAATTTAGTTCGTTCTCACCAAAATGTTCGAAAGCACTATCAAGCCCCCAGGCGATTTCGGGTCTGAGATGTGGATTGCCGATGATGTCGGGTAAGCTCAAATCATTGTTGAGGTGCGGCAGCGTCGATGTGATCATTTGACTGGCTTCAGGGTTCTTAAAGGTCCGCGCCAACGCAAATCGGATTTGGTTTTCTTTGTTGTTTGGATCTTTCCAACGGGTTTGAGCAATGGGGCTGAGCACCGTTGTTGTCTTCTGAAGTTGCGTGCTACCCAATGAAGATATATCAGCGAAAAATCCTTCCCAGCGTAGGCCAAGGTAATGTGACCAAACCTCATTCGCCTTCCATTCCTTTTGGCTGAAAAGAGCGATGTTTTGTAATTGAATTTTGGAGGGAGTCTTTGTGACCAATTTCTCGGACTCGATAGAGCTTGAGTTTGTCGACTCTAGCTTCCATCCAGATTTAAAGGATTCCAGCTCGTTAGGGTCGTAAGCTAAGTCACCGCTCCACACGATGGTTTTGTAGTTTTCAATCACTTGGAAGCTACTCCGTTGGCTGGAGTTGAAAAGCGCGATCGTTGCTTGATCTCTCGACGTAACTGCGATCTGATTCGCACTTAGCTTGTTATTGAGTTTCGTATCCTCGGAAAGCTGTTTGGACCAGGTACCTTCCAAATAGCGTATCTGGGGTTCCCAACTACTTTGTCCATATTCGTTTTGCAGCTTAACGTAAGAAAAATTAAAGCGTTCTCTAATCCCCTTGGTTTCTGTTTTTTTATTTACTTTGGAAATTCTTGCTTTGATTTGCAAACTCTCGCTGTCTGAAATCTTCCAGTTAAGACTGGGATTAAATACATATACACGACTGTTGTCGTACGCGTGAGTGATTAAAGTTTGATCTAGCTGTTTTCCTAGACTTGGGTCAGCGTTCTCAATTGATGTGGAGCTGCTCCGGCCAAAATAGTATTGGACAACTATGGCCGCGACATCATAAGAAATGTCGCTAAACTTTTCAGCGAGATTGATACTCAGCCGTTTGCTGAATTGAGATTCGTCTTGGTGTGAAATTCCGATCTGGAGCTTTCGAGTAGTCGCGTGGACCTGTCGCTTAAGAACTATATTAATCGTGCCACCAATCGCCTGCGTACTGAACTCGGCGACGGCAGAACGAATAATTTCAATACGCTCTATTTGCGATGGCTGTATGTCCTCGAGACGAAAGTTACGTGGTGGCTGCTGGCCATCAATCAAGTATTGGGTATAACCACGCAGGCCATTCAACTGACCATTGATGATCCCCGGCTGGCGATTCAAAATATCAACGATATTGGCGTCGCCGTACTTCTCAATTTCTTCTTTCGTAATCACGAATTTCGTGACGGTGTCGTCACGGCGGGGATCATATGGTTTGCCATTCGACTTAATCTCAACCACTTGCGTTGCAGTTGGGGGCGTGTTGGCGGTGTTCGAATTGGTACTTTCCTGTGCGCTGACGTTCGATAATGCAGCGATGTTGATGAATGTGAATGCTGCAATGAAGTGAGAGAGAGTACGTGATGGCATGCGTCGAGGCAGACTTGGAGTGTGGTTTTTGTAAGATCGACAGTGTAACTTGTTATTGCGATGACATGAAATGTATCGTATTGCCTAGAGCAGGTCCGAAAGCTCGAGGGCTAATTCCGCATGTTGATCAAGCACTCGATAAGCGCCAGGAAAATCATAGAGTTTGCAAAACTCGTTGCGAATGACGATGCAAGTGAGGCCTGCAGCGAGTGCTGATCGCAATCCACGCGGAGAATCCTCGATGACCAAACATTCATCAGCCTGCAGGCCAATGCGAGCCAAACCAGCGAGATAAGGATCGGGGGCAGGTTTGCTGTCACGATAGTCGCCTTCAGCAATCACGAAATCAAAGTGCTGCAGAAGATCGTGACCTTGCTGTTGTAGCTGCTGATGAATTTGATTGAAGTGATCGCGGCGCGAGCTAGTGACGATGCCCATACGAGTATGTTGCGAGGCGGAGGCAAGCGCTGGCTTGATGCCGTTGATCAGCAGGTTTTTGCTTTGTGCTAGCAGGTCGGTGTAATAGTCGTTTCTTTGATCTCGCAAGGCACTGATGTGCTGATCGGTGTATCCCCGCGCTTGTAGTAAATGCCAAGCACCGAGGTTCTCCATCAAGAACCAATCGAAGAAATGTTGATGAGTGAGTTCTATGTCATGCTCGGCAAATAGCTCACGATTCGCCTGATAGAACAAACCTTCTGTATCAACCAAGACTCCGTCGTTATCCCACAAGATGCCTTTGAGCTTGGACATAAACGGGCGACGTTGATTACTTGTAGATCAGTTTCATCGCCAAGATGAATGCTGACAGCGCTAAAGAGATCAAGTTAGCGATAATGATGGGCATGGCACCTAACATGAGGCCGTAGATCAACCAGCAGATTACGCCGCTGACCATGATGCAATACATGCCAAGTGAAACGCCTTCTGCGCGTTTGCGTTTCCAGGTGAGCCAAGCTTGGGGAATGAAAGCGCTAGTCGTCAGAAAAGCGGCGACGAAGCCGATGATATCGAGATGAGACATGAATTAAAAAGTGGTTATGGCAAGAAACTGCCATTGTGAAAAATCAGAGGCGCGGCGTTCGCGTGCGCACATTGCTCGACTTCGCCAACGAAGATGACATGATCGCCTTCCGGGTATTGGCTGCGATTGAAACACTCAAACCATGCGGATGCACCTTTGAGAATCGGTAGGCCAGTGCGAGAGAGCGTAAATTCAACACCTTCAAAACGATTTTCACTGCGGCTCGCGAATTGTTCAGCCAAAACTTGCTGTTCGGCGGTGAGAACATTGATGACGTAATGACTGTTGGCGCTAAACACTGGAAGGCTTTGTGCACGATTGCCAAGGCTCCACAGCACTAAAGGTGGGTCAAGTGAGACGGAATTAAACGAGCTGGCAGTGAGGCCTAGAAAGCTACCATCGGCAAGGCGAGTTGTCACCACGGTAACACCTGTGGCAAATTGTCCCAGCGTAGTGCGGAAGTGGCGGCTATCGAAATCTGGCGGTAAAGCGGAGGCGTTGGACTTTTGCATCAGGTATCCAGTGGTAATTTCCTCCATTATCCCAGATTTTTGCTTTTCTCATGAAAGAGCGCATGGATTGTGGGGACTCTAAGTACAGATTGGGCTGCAAATTAGCTCGGCGAGGGGTGCATCATGTAGTTGGCTGCGGTTTTGCGTATGCGCTAAAGAATTAGAAGCCGGCATGTGTTAAACTCTCGCCTCGTTTAGCTCGGAAGCTGTTTCGTAAGCAATTGATTTTTAAGAATATTTCAATGACACTGGCGTGAGGCATACATGATTGGCAAAAAACTACCAAAGCACTTCTTGGCCATTTGGACTTTGTTGCTTGCGTTTGCAGTCACGAATCTGCACGCGATGCAAATGGATCGCCCATTCCCGGCAGGAATTAAGCGCGGCAAGATGAGTACCACAGCCCTAGCTGAGATCGTCATCGATGGTAAATTAAAGCCTTTGTCGGTCGCTCTCAAAATTTACAATGATGATAATTTGACGGTAACACCAGCTAGTTTGGATGTACGAAATATCATTGTTTACTATTTGGAAAATGAAGTCGGGGAAATACAAAAGATTTGGATTTTGACTGCCGAAGAAGCGAAACGCCCGTTTCCACCGAGATCCAATTGAAAAATGCCAGATCAAGAATTTTGGCCCATATTGCAATAAGTAAGAAGTGAATCGAATGTCTACCGTAATTTCAAATCAAGAAAACTTAAATAATGCTGATGCTGTAGAAGCGAGCGTTGCCGTACCTGCACAGAAAAAGGTCTTCATCAAAACTTTTGGCTGCCAAATGAATGAGTACGACTCCGACAAAATGCAGGATGTGCTCGCAGCGACCGACGGTATGATCAAAACCGATAAGCCGGAAGACGCGGACGTGATTTTGTTGAACACCTGCAGCGTACGTGAAAAAGCGTCGGAAAAAGTGTTTTCTGATTTGGGACGTTTGCGTGAATTGAAGCGTGATAAGCCAGATTTAGTGATTGGCGTCGGTGGTTGCGTAGCATCGCAAGAAGGTGAAGCGATTATTCGTCGCGCGCCTTATGTAGACGTGGTATTTGGTCCGCAAACCTTGCATCGCCTGCCGCAGTTGATCAAAGACCGACGTGCATCAGGTCGTTCACAAGTCGATATTAGCTTCCCTGAAATTGAAAAGTTCGATCATTTGCCGCCAGCGAAAGTGGAGGGCGCTACAGCCTTTGTTTCGATCATGGAAGGCTGCTCTAAGTATTGCAGTTACTGTGTGGTACCTTACACACGCGGTGAAGAAGTTTCTCGTCCATTTAACGATGTGTTGGTCGAAGTGGCTGGCTTGGCAGAGCAGGGCATTAAAGAAATTAGTTTGCTCGGTCAAAACGTAAATGCCTACCGTGGCGTGATGGATGATGGTGAGATCGCTGACTTCGCTTTGCTGCTGGAATACATCGCCGAGTTTCCGCAAATTGAACGTATTCGCTTCGTGACGAGTCATCCTAAAGAGTTTAATCAACGTTTGATCGACGCCTACGCCAAGATTCCTAAATTGGTGAATCATGTATATCTGCCAGCACAGCACGGCTCTGACCGCGTTTTGGCAGCAATGAAACGTGGCTACACTTCTTTGGAATATAAATCGGTGATTCGCAAGTTGCGCGCGGTGCGCCCGAACATGCACATCTCTTCTGATTTTATCGTCGGCTTCCCTGGTGAAACGGATGAAGACTTCGATGCCCTGATGAAGTTAATCAACGACGTTGAATTCGACAACAGCTTTAGTTTTATTTTTAGTGCTCGTCCAGGCACCCCTGCCGCGAATCTTGAAGATACAACGCCAGCGCCATTGAAACTGAAGCGTCTGCAATTTTTGCAGTCAGTGATCGATGCGAATACGAAAAAATACAGCAATGCGATGATAGGCACGGTACAGC
>CANHZI010000185.1 GCA_947464955.1 Oxalobacteraceae bacterium | reverse complement strand
TTAACGGGAACTACTTTGAGGTTTTTTTGTAAAGTCGTCCAGACGGTTCAGGTGAGGCGCTTACATTGAAGACATCGGTAAATCTTTCTATAACGCTGCGATCAGCCCGATGTTCTCTGCACTGACGGGCTACTCCAGTACGATGGAGAATGCCGATTTCGTGAAAATTATTTACCTCAACGTATTGGGCAGAACCGAAGTCGATACTGAGGGCTTAAATTATTGGTCGAAGTCTCTAGTTGATGGCAGCCAAACCCGCGGTACCTTGATCAAAACCATTCTCTTCTCTGCACATAGTTTCAAAGGAAAAGCAGATTATGGTTGGGTGGCAGATTTGTTGGACAACAAGGTCACCGTCGGCAACTACTATGCGATCGAGCAAGGGGTTAACTTCAACACCCCTGAGGAATCGTATGCCAAAGGTGTCGCAATCGCGAAACTGATTACCCCTACCGACACTAATGCAGCGATTTCATTGATAGGTATCAACGACTCAGGTTTCACTCTGGGTTAATTCGCGGTTTCAACTCACGATCATTCATAGCAATCGCTACAGCGCCTCAATCACAATATTGATTGAGGCGTTTTCTTTAGAAGATATCAAATTAAGCTTGCACTAAGATTGATTGTAAGAAGCGATTGACGAGGCATCATATCAGTACAAACGCTGCGCACGTGCGATATGTCCAGCGACTAAAGCGTGTGACTTTAATCAATATGTCAGAGTTGGCACTATCGAAGCAATGAGCCATTTGAATTGACAGCCTCCTCGTCACGGCGAGTTGGATAATACTGCTTCTTGTACTCCAAGTCGTAGAACAACATGCCATGAATACCCATGGCATGACGTTTTGAAATGCGACGAGACCATATACGACAAAAGGCGTCATCTAATTCCTGTCCTCGCGCGCGCGCCAAGACTTCATCGATGAAAGCCACATCTTCGCCCTCGCGAAAAATGAGAGAAAACTCTTCTTCCGTGGCAGCAAAGATGTCGTACACAGCATTTTCAGCGCCATCGATGACTTGGATATTTTTCATAAGCAATGAAGCCCTAATCAACCAAACCACTTGCAGGTGTTGGCGGCACTTGATCTTCAGCTACGCTGGTATGCATTGACACAGCTTCAAATACAGCGACATTTATCTCCCACAAAAGATAAGCATAAAACAGAACGCCAGAGACTGGGAACGCAAGCAAAGACGTCCACTCAGGTAGCGCCAAGATGCTCCTCAAACTAGAGAATGAAAAGAGAAAAATAAAGAGCCCAGCGGCGACAAGAATGAACCTTATATTTATCCAATTATTGTGGGCTCGTATAGCGTCTGAGACAATCTTGTTTCGCTCTGTTTTATCTACCCCTTTGAAGACAGGGTAATCACTTGTTTTGAAATACATAGACCTCACCTAAAATTGAATTGAATTGAATTAAGTTGAATTGAAGGGATCGTCTCAATTTTAACCAAAACAGACCCAACAACTGTGCCTAGAATTCTCCATCGACCATCGACCATCGACCATCGACCATCGATTCAAAGATCACAATTAGTTATTGTCAAACTGGACGACAAAATGCGCCGACCATAGGAGGGATAACTAACATCTTGAATAGAATTGGAACACAAGTGTGCACTTGGTCCGTTCCGAACCTTATCTTAGGCCGCATCTTTTCTCTCCTTCGCTGTGTTGACGATAGGCGTATTATAGAAGGCAAAGGCGCCAAGTAACATAGCGATCACCCAGGTGATCCCACCCAGTGCGAGCCATCCTAACTCCTCACTCACAAATCCACCGTTAAACCCGCATGCTTTAGCACGCGGAAACGCTAAGGTAGCAAGTGTTAGCATTAGAACGATTGAGAACGCGATTTTGCCTTCGCGCCGTCTCCCCCAAATTGCCACGATCACAATCCAAAAGTAAAAGTAATTGGTAAAACCTCGTGGTTCTCCTATCAAAATTCCAAGGGGCGCTGTATAGATTATTTCGTACCCCCAAATGCCATCTTGTGGCGACAAACAGGAAAACGGCTGCGTCATCAAACTCGCAGCAAATAATACTAACGATAATCCAGCAAGTACTCGAGGCTTTACGTGCATAGGTGTCCTAAGGCTTGAATTAAACGGCAAATTTCTTAGTGTCTTTTCAAATAGCTACGCGCAGCCAAAACGACTGAACTGCGGCTTTAAAACAGACCAAAGAACCTTGCGACTTTACTGCAACGACTGGTTAGGCACTATTTTAATAACCATTACTTGTGAAGTATTCTCAATATACGGTCATAGATAATTTCGGAAATCATCCACGAACTTCCTCCACTTGCATTAACGAATTGAATAACAACCGTATCAATATCTTTGTGGTATCGCGCAATACTAGAATAGCCTCCTAATAATCCAGTATGTTCGTATACATAAATTGAAGAGTAAATCGCTTGTTCATTGGCGTTTAATAATGAGCCATCATTCAGGGCGCGCAAGAAAATTCCGACATCTTGCGCTGTTGCAAGCATTGAGCCACCCGGACTTACATAGTTTTGTGTTTTTAAATCCCCGTCATATCCAATGTAATAGCCACTGATAAGCTCTTTCATATCTACTTCGTTAAGTAGACTAAACGTGTGTGTTAACTTCAGCGGTTCAAGAATTTCCTTTTTTATATAAGCGTGATGACTGTACCCCAACGTCTTATCTAAAATAGTGCCGATCAACAAATAATTTGTATTAGAGTAGCCGTAGCTTTTGTCTGGTTTAAAATCAGCAGGCTTATCCAGTGCGAACTTGAGAAGTGCATTCGGCTCTGTTGGCAAATTCGCCCAAGGAAATTTTGGGTCATCAATGAAATTAGGAATTCCACTTCGATGCTGTAGCATCATTCGCAAAGTAATTTTATCTGCATTTTCAACTCGACCAATAAGCTCAGGCAAGTAGTCCGCGAGGGTTTTATCCAGAGAGAGTTTTTTTCTATCGACTAATTTCGCAGCGGCCGCAGCAATATACAACTTGCTGATACTGGCAATTTTAAACAGCGAATGTGGGTCTGCAGGAATTTTATCTTCTCTATTTTTCCATCCAGACGAATAGAACTCAGGGGCTTTTCCCTTTTTTTCTACATAGACGATGATGCCATCCAATTTGTAATTGATGGCATCGCTGACTTGCTCTTGTACCGAGTTGGGTAAAGGCTTTAAGTAAGCAGAGCCTGCTAGCCAAGGCACGAAAACAATGAGACAGACAATGGAAATAATCGGCAGAACAATTCTTAGCATTAGCTGTGCAATTTTTTTATTCTTCAAACGCATCCTCCGCTTACATGCACAGCCCAATGTTGAAGTGACAGGGTCGTCGCCACCGATAAACAAAATAGCATAGAAATCACTCGCGGCGATTCCTCGATGAAATGTGTTAGATCGAATCTTGCGTAAAATCAGCCTCGCATTTAATACATTTTCTGCGCCACGGCTGGAAGACATTACCGGCCTCAATGTTATCAGGCATGACCAAAGCGGCCTCATTGCAACGCGGACACTGGACAAACTTAGCCAAAACGATCGAGGTAAACAAGCCCGTGAAGCTACTGATGACAAGAACTGCAAGGTGCTGAGTACTGTAATCTAAAAACTCCCAAGCAACATTATCCAAATTTACAAACTTACTAAGAGCGATCAACACCACACACAAGGCGAATACAACTGCAATGCAGCTAGCAGAAATTAGAAAAAGCCACCTGACAAAAAGGCGAACAGCCAAATTTGTAGTTCCGTATGTCATATAAATGGAACTGAAAAGCGCGCGCGCCAATCAGTCAATTTCAAATCAGTCGATTTCAAGAATGCGTTTGTGCGCACGTCGTTGTCGGATGCCATGTTGTTTGTCACTTTGTGCAATTTTTTTCTAGTGAAGCTTTGAGGAAATCGTGCTGTAAAGGCGACACTCCTGCTTCATCGCTTTCGCCCATTACAATGCGAAGACCCTTCACAATTAACGATGCTCGTCCTTCCAAGCAACTGACATTCCCCAACTGTTTTGGAATAAGAACATTTCTTGGAAGCTCATCCACATTCAATTGGTAAAACAAAGGTACTGACCCATCACGTAATAATGACTTGTTGAGACGCACAGAAATAGCTCCCATTTCATTATGACGAAGGACACCATGAAAGGTAGCGGCCCCTGATACAAATATTGTACCTAATGGATAGTCTCCATCAGTCAATTGGTGAAGCTTAATTTGTTGGGTAGCCAGATTAATCGGCTTTCCTGACCGCCATTTAAGATTGCAAGCAGCGACGATGCGAAACGGAGGAACGAATCGAGCTTGGAGATTTCCGAGCTTGCTATCGCAAACGCAGCCTTCAAGTTCCGCGGAGCTCAGCGTTGGCAGTACCAAAGGCACTGCAGAACAAGCATCGGCGGCATAAGTCGTTGCTGAAACCATCGACGTAAGGATACAAAAGGCCAACAGCCGAAATATCTTCATTGGCGCAAACGCCGAGTTGTGCGGCGCGCCCACTTACTTATTAAGAATGAGACAGACATTCGCGCGTCCGCTACGAATGATTTGTTAGCACAATGTTTCGACACTTTTGAGTTCCCTATTTCTGCTGTTGCACATCAATTTTCGTGGCGTAAAGAGCTCGAATTTCATCCTTAGTGAAGTAAATTTCGTTTGAATACATAAAACCACCAAACATCATAACTCCGACTAACTGACATTGCACTTGCGAATACCGTGCGTTCAATAAATCTAGATCGGCAGGTTCATTGACCTTCGATTTCCCTTTTAAGTCACGAAAGACAATTGCTTTGTATTTGTACTGTTCGTCGTGGTCCAATTCAATACGATTAGTCACTTTGTTTGTTTCGAACAACGAACCTTCAAAAAAAATTGAGCCAAAATCTACATCAGAAATCGGATTATTAGCACTATCGACCAAATAGCATCGAAATTGTGGCTGTCTGCCAGCATTCACAATTGCTGCAAACGGTGCTCGACCTTCAAATGAAACCGCTAGGGCGTTGATATTTCCACGCCAATTGGAATGATATTTCGTGTAGTCTACAAGTTCAGCTTTGACGTTTGTAAGTCGCAAACTCTCTGGCTTCGTCGAACAAGCACTAAGAAATAGCAAAGTAATGACGATCAGAAATTTGGGCATTTTATCGAGTGATTTGTTAGAGCTCATTGTTTCTTACGGTCGGTCCAGAGAAATCATTATCGTGAACACACTTTGTTAAGGAGCCTTGATAGGACGCGTTTTTAACGACGATCTCACACATGGATCTCTTGTACTTAATCTTTGCTGCACACGCATTACGAGACGCCGGGTCCTTTTGCTTCTGAAGGCAAGCAGCAACCTTGGGGTGTGCGAAATCGTCAATCGCCACAAAATACATACAATAGTCGGCTGCCCATTGCAGTGGCTCGCCTGAAACAGGACACTTTTGTGGTGTTGCGTTCGCCGAAGCAGCAACTGCGAGCAAAATTATCGAAAGTAGCAATCGCATGTTTTTATGAGCGCTGAAGTAGATGTGACGGCGACGCCGCCATAAATTTAAATAAGTGTGAAATCATCTTTGGCGACTCCGCGAAGACAGACATGTTTTTAGCCAATATCATAATTTAATTCCACACCGAGGGCAGTATTCAATTTTTATATATGATTTGCCGCCATCTCTAACGGTCATTCCATATTGCTTGTCTACCTTTACGATCGTCAAATCTGGGCATTCTTTAACACCTTGATGCACGCTACATTTCATTGTCGAATAATATGCGATGTGAGTACACGGATAGTCAGACATATTATGTCCACGCTTTATTATTTCTTGTTTTAGATTCCATGTTTGGCATAAGCCGCATTCGACTCCATGAGTATGCCAAAACTCATATTCGTCGGAGTCGCTCAATTCTCTTGCAAGGGGAAATGAAGTGAATGCAGCATATCTATTTCTGAAATCGTCGCAGTTCATTTATCTTGGCTTTCAATGTAGTGCTAACCGCTCCTGCGTGGGCACTATCGCGCAGCGTTCAGCGACCGAAGGGAGCGAAGTTCAGCGCCATGTTAGGCTGCTATTCAGAAGGTTTGCATTTCTTAAAATTGGAAACCTTGGAAATCTCGAAATCAATAACGTAGCTACCATCAGCATCTGTGCCAGGCCCCTCGAGTATCTCTAATTTTTTGAGGTAGATGCTTGCATTTGCTGTCCAACATGATGCCTTGGCCGTGATCCGAGGGATGTTGAATTTCTTGATTGCGATAGCCTCATTTCTGAAACGCAGCAACCGGTCGCTTGTGGGAAAGGACTTCATTGATGATTCGTCGACGAGAAAGGTTGGCCAATCGCCGAAAGTTTCTGTTTCCTCACGTGTGATTTTCCCGTGCAACAAGGAATTTCCTTCAAGAAGAAAGGATCCAGTAAAGCCCCAAGGCTCCTTGGTGTATCCGCAAACTGCAACAAGAGGAAGAGCTTTTGCTCCGCTGTGTGGGTATGAGAGAAGAGAACCACCACATTTGCACGTTTGAATATCGTAACCGCTAGTCTTTGAAAGCTGACGGCAAAACCTTTCACTCGCCGCAGTCAGTTGCGACGGCAACAATAGAACCAAGATTGCAAATTGCAGAATATAGCGCGACATGTTTATTAACGCTGAAATGATAGGATCGCCATCGATGGGCGCAACAGAAACATATTCAGCATTAGCGATTCCCCATCGATTGTCATGTTAAATTTCGTATTCAATGCTATGTAGTCCAACGTTACGAGCCAACTTCAAAATTGGTTCCGCTGCATTTCGATCATTATAGTAAAGCACGTTTGTATCATCCCAAGACGCGGCATAAATACAATCAAATTCGGGAAGGATCACAAACTGAGAAGGCGATTTATTCATCAGAATGCGTGACCTTTCCATGAAAAACTCTTTCTCAGAAAACCGCTTTAGAACCAGCTTTGCTTTTTTCTGCCAACGTCCACGGTAGCGTAGAGTGTAAACTGGTGTCGCATCAAAAATCAACGACCAGTGTTCGCGGAATAGCTTATCTCGTCTTTCTCTTTCAGCACCTGAAAAACAATCCATTAAGTGCCATTCACTTTCATCGCGCAACCAATGATTAAATACCGAGACAGCTACTCTCGACATAGAATTTGGATCATTCTCTTTGATCGCCTGTAACTCAGGAAACTGAGCCCATATCTCTGCAGCTAAGTTCTTGTCTACTGGCTGAAGGTTTCTCTTCATTGAAATTTAACGCTGAGATGAACGGCTGGCCGCCCACAAATTAATAAAGAATACTGCCGCATCGTGGCCAGTCCGATCGATTGTCCAGTTAAATGTCTTCAATTGCTTTGACACCGACAACAACCCCATTTTCATTTTTAACTAATTTTTTCCACTCTTTAACTTCAGTATATTTTTTGCTGTTTCCAAAACGTTTTTTACGACATCTTCTGAGGTTGGCCACTCGTTACATGGAATTGTATTTTCATCGGCATATCTTTGTGCAGAAAAAAGAATATCGCTCGTGACCTCAATAGTCGGGAACGTATGGCATTGCGCAGAATCCAATTCGGCTTTCGCATAAGCAAGACTATTTAGAACCGCTAAAGCATCATCTCGATACTCCCCACCTTCGGTAGAATTTGCTGAAAGAAGCATTCCAAAAGCAACTGTGGCTTTAGTAGCATCCTCGCCAGTGATGTCACTCAAAAATGCTAAGACTTCCTTTAAGTCATTGCACTTTGAAGCGTACCCAAAAAATGATCTGCCTACTATTTCGCTCATGGAATTCATAATCTTTGTGACATTTAACGCAACGGTGAACGGCTGGCCGTCCACAAATTAATAAAATGCTGAGCCGCATCACGGCCAGTCCGATCGACCATCCTGTTAAGCATTCACTTCACCACTTTTAATAATGATTCGTGACATACCTTGCCCGGCCAGAAGCTCCACGAACTC
>CANHZI010000184.1 GCA_947464955.1 Oxalobacteraceae bacterium | reverse complement strand
TTTTTGGTTTGACGCGCGTATGAATTTGAAATTGCTGCACACGCTGCGCTTCCATGCCTTGATAGCTGCCACGCACGCCATCTAATTTAATGTGAATATCGCCTGCTTGGTTTTCAGGCGCGAAGACTTGAATCTGCTGAGTACTCTTTTCACCTTGTTGATACTGACGACTTTCACCGTCATCTTCGTACAAAGTGTAGCTGCTATTGCCATGCGGATAAATATCCCAAGTCAATACATCCTTGGGTACTTGACCATCGTAGAGCGCGCTAGGATACATAGGTAAAATGGCTCCTGCACGTACCATCACCGGTAATTTTTCTAGCGTAACTTGATAGTCGATCAGCTTGCCCTCGGCACCCGCGTTGACGACACGTCCATCCCAATAGTCTATCCACTGCCCTTGAGGTAAATACACAGCCTTGCGCCAGCCTTTGCTCGCCGCTTGGCTGCGATACACCGGTGCGATCAACAAATCTTTCCCGAGGAAGAATTGGTATTTATAATTCTCATCATTGGCATGCGAGTCATGCGGATGATCCCACATCAAACCACGCACCATTGGCGCGCCACTTTGCTCGGTCTCTTGCGCCAAAGTGTACATGTAGGGCATCAAACGCATCTTCAATTTGAGGTAATCACGATTGATGCTGCGGTAAGGTTCATCAAACCACCACGGATGCTTACGTACGTTTTGCGACCAACCCGACATGCCCATCAACACCGGCGTAAATGCCTTCCATTGCAAATCGCGCGTATAAGTTTCTGGGCTACCGCCAAAAATACCATCGACGTCGCCGGTCGCGTAGGCTTGACCTGACAAACCTGAGCCAATCAAGGTTGGGATATGCCAACGAATATAATCCCAACTACCGCTTTGGTCACCTGTCCATGTCACGGCATAGCGTTGCATCCCTGCCCAGCCCATGACGGTCCACAAGAAAGGACGCGAGTTTGAGTTCTCTAAAATACCCTGCGCTGCAGCTTGATTGGCATCGAGTGCAAATTGATAGCCTGCGCCGGTCCAGGCCACATCAAGTTTTTGAGCTCGCGTGCCCGCCGTGCCGACTTCCCACTTAATTTTATCGACGCCGTTTTCAGTCCACAAACCGGTACGGAAGCCATATTTCTTAAGGCCGCTGACGACGCCTTGCAAATCAGTGTAAGCACAACCATAGCCATCATTTGGCAGAATCCAACCACCGGGCATATCGTGTTCACGATACTTAGCGGCTACTGATTGAGTGACGTCTGGCGTTTTACCAGTTGGACCATCGCTCCAGCCTTTGGGGAAAGTGCCAGGCTTTTTGATATTGTCGCCATCGTTATAACAATCGGCATCCCCATATTCGTATGCCCAACGCGGCAACATGCGAGCGCGACCGGTGAGCGCGGTGTAGCCGTTCAACACTTCTTTGATACTGTCACCGACAAAATAATAAGCATCAAAACGTTTTTCGTTATGAGTGCTTGTGATAAATTCATTGGAACGAAAATCGTAATTACCATTGCTCCAGGTATTGCGTAGAACGCCGTAACCCTTGCTACTCATATAAAACGGCGCGGGACTTGGCCTGTCATTTTCTTCCCAACCACCGGAATAAGAAACTTCCAGCGATTTTCCCTTGAAAGCATATGCACCGTTTTGCTGACCACCACCAAAGAAGGCTTCATCTGCACTACTCGACAAAGTCTGGAAGCTCGCTTTTTCGCCAATTTCTAATGGCTGCATTTCTTGCCACAAGAGGCTGCGATTATCGGCTTTATACAGGGCTAAACGAAAGGGTTTGCGATACACACGCAAAGCCATTGCGGAAGTTTGTATGAGTTGGTAATCCGACTGATCACTGATCTTGAAATCGACCCGGCCGAAATCCTGTGGGAGAACGATGGAGGCAGCTTTATCACCAGCGCCCACTAACTTGCCATCAAGGCCGACCCAAACGCGAAACATGTCTGGGCGAAGAATACTAATTTGCACGAGATGCCCGCGGTCTGTCTGAATTTGCAGCTGTTGTTGGTCACCGATGTTTTCGATCTTCTTGACGTTACCAATACTGCTGGCAATGGCACTGTTTGAGATGAGGGCGGAGCTACTGAGAACTGCAGACAGAAATATCGACAAGGCTGTGCGCTGAAAGCGAGGGGATAATGATTTGGATGTTGGTTGCAACATAAAACACCTTTATGTGATTGGATCAAGCATGTCTGCACTCTACGCATAAAGAGAAAAGCGTAACAGCGAGATTTTTTGGAGGCTCATCAAAAAAATTTAGAGGGCGATCACTTTTAAACTTTTTTCTTGACGACCCTGCAAACGCATTAAGCAATTCTGTAAGGCATGCTCACTGTGCTCTGGCTGCCGCGCACCCAAAACCACAATCTTGTGCGCGAGATCAGCGCAACGTAAGGCTTGGCCCACGCATTGCTGAGAATCCCCTACAAAAATAAGCTCATCGAATTTCGTTGGTGCCAAGCTGCTAGCGGGCACATGATGTGCGTGCAAAGCAAAAGCCACGACCGAGGCTTCAAAACGATAACGTTGTCCTTTCAGTTGCACCACATCTTGTGCAAGACTGGCTTGGGTAATGCGATCGCACAAGGCCGCACTACTGCTCCAAGTTTGTTCCTGTGTCTGTGTGTTTTTGCAGGCTTGACTCAACTGCACAATCAGGAATGATCGGTCAATCTTGGTACTTAATTGCAAGGCGCCCGTGAGACCACAACGTGCAGTGAACAAAATAAAGTCACGCCGAATTAAAGGGAGCTCGGCGCCATGATGAAAAATTCGACTCAGGGGCAACATGACCGTCTATCAATGCAAAAAAGAGAAACAAAGAATTCCTGAAGACTCACTATCAGCGCGACTTCGCTTCGTTGATTAACCACTGATGGAAAGCTTGGAACGCTGCGTTCTCTTTCATATCGGCGGCATAAATTAAGTAGTAATCCAAACGCAGTGGTGTTTGTACATCAAAGGGTCGCACTAAGCGGCCTGCTGCGATATCGTATTCGACCAACAAAGCCTGCCCTAAGGCGACGCCCTGTCCATCAATGGCCGCCTGCAAGGCCATCAATGCCAAGGTAAACAAAGGGCCTTTACGCACTTCCTTATCAGTCACGCCTAAAGTAGAAAACCAAGATTGCCAACTCGGGTAATCAGGGTCATTCATGGCGCTCACTTCATGCAAGAGCGTTTGTTTGCTAAGGTCAGCCGGCGTGCTCAGAGTCTTGGCAATCGCTGGACTACAAACGGGGAAAACCTCGGTCACGATGAAAGGCTCGATCCGAAAATCGGCAAATTGCGTGCGACGAAAATCAATCGAAATATCACAATCGCGATAACTGCGATCGACTTCAGAAACGATTTCAACCCGAACCTGTGGATGACGATTTAAGAAACGATACAAGCGTGGCACCAACCATTTAGAACCAAACGATGGCGGCACACCGACGCGCAAGAGGACATTGTTATCATTAAGCAGGGCGTCGGTCGCTTGCTGAAAAGTTTTAAAACCCTCACGTATGCGTGGCAAATAACGTTCACCCGCTTCAGTCAATTTCAAGACATTATTACTGCGTTGGAAAAGATCTAAGCCTAGGAAATCTTCGAGCAATTTGATTTGATGACTGACCGCCGCATTGGTCACATGTAACTCTTCTGCCGCGCGCGTGAAATTCAGTCGACGGGCGGCGACTTCAAAAACTTTCAAAGCGTTTAACGGTGGCAGACGTTTAGACATGGGACCCTCATTGAAAAACGATACCATATCAGAACTTCATTTAAAAAAACTTAATGAGATCTTGAAATATTATAGGCGTGCTTTTCAGCACGTTTTTGCCACAATCGATGCTACTATTTTGGACATTCTCTATTGAAACATTGTCGAACCATAACTTGAATTCTGAAGTGCCTTGAGGCGTCGGGATGTTCGGATTCTGTAAAATCAGGTGAGCGGAATCGATGAAGTAAGGCGAATTTATTAGTTTTTAGGGCAAAAATAGAACGGCAGGCTTGTAGTGCCGCGATGTTTATGACTTGGTTTCTTTGAGATATTAATAGAGTAATCAGTGAGTAAAATTCATGTCATCAAGTATTTCTTAATGACATCTCAAATATTCCTCGCTTGCAGCGCCGCATGCAGCCCGTTAAGCTGCATTCATCTGCTGAGTTCAGAGACGGTTTTGTAATCTATTGAGAAAAACTAAACTTTTTTATGATTTATCGAATTATCTAACATACCGTGTTGAACAGAACTGATGCGAAACTGCGCTGACTGGAATGGTACCGAAAACAGCGAAAACAGCGAAAACAGCCCACAGAAACAAAGCCAGCGATACCCGCGTCTGTTTTGCAAAAGTTTGATTGAACTTAGTAAACCCATTTTCATTTAGGTCTCTTTTGACATGACTCATATCATCACTATTGATACTGGAACAACCAATACTCGCGTGACTTTGTGGCAAGACAGCACAGTCTTGGCCCATCAAGCATGTGAAGTTGGTGTACGCGATACAGCGATCACCGGCAACCGCGAAAAATTACAAAACGGCGTGCGCGACACCATCGCCAACACTTTACAGGCAGCCAGTATCGATGCAGATCAAGTTGACCTTGTCATTGGCTCCGGCATGATTAGTTCGAACGTGGGGCTATTTGAATTACCGCATGTTCTGGCCCCTGCTGGCTTACAACAACTGGCCCGTGGCATGGTTTCGGTGACGATTCCTGAAGTGTTTGCTAAACCTATTTGGTTCGTCCCCGGAGTACGCAATGTGGTCGACAATATTGGTCTGCACAACTGTGAAGCGATGGACATGATGCGCGGCGAGGAAGTTGAGGTCATGAGTGTGGTGGATCAACTCGGCATTACTGGTCCCGCAATGATGGTGATGCCGGGCTCGCATTCCAAGTTTGTGTGCATTGATGATAAAAATCGTATCACCGGCTGCGTCACTACCTTGGCAGGTGAATTGATGTATGTCATCACGCACAATACGATTTTGGCGCAGTCCTTAGATTCCCAGTTCGCCACTTCGATTAGCGAAGAAATGCTATTAGCTGGCGCGCAGTCGGCGCAAACCATAGGACTCGGCCGCACCTGCTTTAATGTACGCACGCTCGATCAATTCACGATTTACGAGCGCAATGATCGCGCTAATTTCTTATTAGGCGCTATTCTTGGTGCTGATTTACTGACTCTCAAAAACAGCAGCGCAATCAAAATGTTGCCGGGCACGCCTGTCGTTATTTGCGGCAAACCCATTATGAAAGAAGCGCTTGCGATTTTGATCAAAAACGACGACTACTTCTCGGGCCATATCACCGTGGTCTCAGACGAAACGCAAGCACACCTCGCGGGGCAAGGCGCAATCTTGGTCGCCAAAGCACGTGGCTTGATCAAATAGTGAGAGACCCACTACTTGAGTACTTTTCCGAATAGGACTTTGCTGAGCTTCAGTTGAGGCTTACAGCACGGCAGAACAATTTTTTCTAATAGTTGACATAGAGTTTTGATAGGTAAGACGATGACAAAAGAAATCACCCGTTTTGGTAATGTTCCTACTGGCGCTGGCGGTCAGCGCCTGCCTTTTTCGCCTGCCGTACGCGCTGGCGATTTCGTATTTTGCTCAGGCCAAGTGGCGATGAAAGAAAATGGTGAAATCGAAACCGGAGGCATCGAATCACAAACGCGCCGCACCATGGAAAACGTCAAGAAAGTTTTAGCATTGGCTGGTTGCGATTTGTCCGATGTCGTCAAAGTCAGCGTATGGCTCGACGATACACGTGATTTCTGGACCTTCAATCGCATCTACACGGAATACTTTGGTGACAATCCCCCTGCTCGCTCTTGCGTGCAATCAGCAATGATGGTCGACTGCAAAGTGGAAATTGAAGTGACTGCCTATAAACCACTTTAAGTTTTCACGCACCAATCTGATCAAAGAAATTCACCACAAAAAATTAGAAGCGAGATCTGCATGAGCGCTGTCGACCAAAAAGCTAGCTATCGTTCACTCTACACCTACGCCTGGGACATTGAGGACCAAGGCGTAGGTTCTTTTGTTGACGAAGTATTAGCGATGGGTATTCGCGATGTCACGATCGCTAGCGCCTATCACGCGGGCAAGTTCATCCGTCCGCATGCGAAGCAAGGACCACGTGTGATCTTCCCAGAAGATGGCGTAACTTACTTCGAGCCTGACTTAACACGTTATGGTGAAATCCAAGCCAAAGCCCATAGCCAAGCACGCACCAAAGCGGTGGTCGGCGATCTAATCAAAGACGGACGTGTGCGTGTTCACGCGTGGACCGTATTGCTACACAATAGCCGCATCGGCGCTGCCTATCCCCACTACACCGCCAAGAACGCTTTTGGCGATAGTTATGTGTACAGCCTGTGCCCGATGCAGCCAGCAGTATTCGATTATGCGGTCAATCTGTGCACGGATTTGAGTTCGCAATATGCATTCAATAGTTTGATACTCGAGACTCCAGGATGGTTACCCTATGGTCATGGCTATCATCATGAATTCGCTCAAGTCGCCAGCAATGCGTGGCTCGATAATTTACTCGGTACTTGCTTCTGCGACGCTTGCCAACAAGCTGCGCGACGCAAAGGGATCGATGTCACCGCCTTGCAAGATCGTGTACGCGCAAGCGTCGATAACTATTTACAGCTCCCTGCGTCAGCACAAGCAGATCAAGCTGCAACCTGGATGCAAAACGATCTACTCAGCGATTCTGATTGGCTGGCTTACGTCGAGATGCGCCAAGATCGTGTCACCGAACTGGTATCAGCAATTCGCGCAGCATTACCGGCAGCCATGAAGTTGGCCGTCATCCCGACAGTACAACGTCCGACCGCAGCCTGTTGGACTGAAGGCAGCGATCTCAAAGCATTATCCGAAGTCGTAGACTACTTGGAAATCCCCTTCTATGAAGCGAGCGCCAATCGTGCCATCGCCGATGCATGGGAAAGCTTACGTCAAATCACTGATCCTGAAAAAATTCGCGCCATCTTACGCCCCGGCCTGCCTGACCTCAATCAAGGCAATGAAATCGCGGCAGCGATCGACGGTATCAAAGCCCTCGGTATTCGAGATTTCGCCTTCTATAACTATGGTCTCTTGCCCCAACATAGGCTCGATCATTTGGCGCAAGTCTTACAAAGCAAGAAAGATTAAGGAGCATCACAATGGCAAGAAACATATTGATCACAGGCGCTTGCGGTGGCATTGGCCGCGCACTCTGCCAAGCCTTTGTTGATGCAGGTGATTTTGTCTTCGCCCAAGACCGAGAAGCAGAGCAACTTCAGACCTTAGTCGCCGAGCTTGGCAGTGATCGTAGCTGCGCAGTCACTGCTGACCTCACGAATTCACAAGCACTACGCGCCGCCTTAGTCGAACAAACGAAAAAACATGGCGATATCCACGTCTTAGTCGCCAACGCTGGCGCTGCCGAAGCATTGACCTTACAAACGACGACGGAAGAAAGCTGGAAAAAAGATATGGATCTCAATCTGAATGGTACCTTCCATTCAGTTGAAGCAGTACGCGCGGCGATGCAAGCCGCAGGTAAAGGCAATATCGTCATTATCGGTAGCGTGAATGGCATGACTTCGTTTGGTCACCCAGCGTATAGCGTCGCCAAAGCCGGTTTAATCAGTTACACCAAAGCCCTCGCGATGGAGTTCGGTAAATTCGGCATACGCGCCAATATGGTTTGCCCTGGCACAGTCAAAACCCAAGCATGGCAAGCCCGCGTCGATAAAAATCCGCAAGTGTTTGAAGATTTGAAAAAGTGGTACCCCTTACGCGATTTCGCGACACCGCAAGACATCGCCGATGCGGTGATGTTTTTAGCCTCGGACGCAGCGCGCGTGATTACGGGTGTGGTGTTGCCGGTTGATGGTGGCTTGATGGCGGGGAATCAGGTGTTTGCTCGTGAGTTGACGCAAGAGGAGATTTAGGAAGAGCTTTGCTCTTGCCAGCTGTTGGGGTGGGATCGTTGCTTGTTTGGCGTGGCTTGACGGCTTGT
>CANHZI010000183.1 GCA_947464955.1 Oxalobacteraceae bacterium | reverse complement strand
CTTCAGGATTGCGATAATCTGGCTGTCGGTGTAACGGGATGTCTTCATGTAAAACCTCTAAAAATCAAATTTAGAAAATTCTACTTATAAGTCCGATTATTTGCTGGGGGGATTACCAATGAATTTAGTTAATGTTCTTTATTCGATTGGATCAGCGGGCTTACTTTCATCGTCTGTCGGATTTGATTCAGATGTATCTGTGGATGTGTCACCCGACTGCCGTTCGGCTCGCGTTTTCAGCTTTTCTTCTTTTTTCCGTTTTTTCGCCAATTCTTTTTGACGTTTTTCGTACCCGTAATTTGGTGTAGCCACAGTTATCCTTTAGTTTTGAGCACTGTAACACAGCGCCCTTGAATACACGAATGGTGTCTCCTTATTGACGCATTTTTAGGGCTAGATTTAGTGAAAATAAGAAAGTTTTTTCTAAAAGCAAGTTTTTATATTGAATGATTCATTTTTCTCATTTAGTATCCATAAATCAAGAAAAGCAAGAAAGGACAGATAATGGATGCCACTCCAGCTGCAACCGGCGCGCAAGACGATAATCCTGAGCTTATGTATAAGGGGCTTGGTCATGTGGTGCGCGCACTGCATGACGCCTTAACTTGGGTTGGTGCTGATGAGATTTTGGCAGAGGCATCAAATGAATTTCCATCTGCCCGCGAACGCCTCAACCATGTCGCTGTATTGACGGAAAAAGCGGCCAATGCTGTATTGACTACGGTTGAAAACACCCTTCCAATTCAACAGGATTTGAGTAAATCATCCGATGTATTGTTACAGCGCTGGGATGCTAACAATATCGAGAGCCTATCAAAAGAAGACTTACTGAATCTAGCAGCATCAACCCGCGAATTCATTGCGAACGCTCATACTTGCAGCACAACGACGGAAAAAGCTTTATCCGAAATTATGATGGCTCAAGATTTTCAAGACTTGACTGGCCAATTGATCAAAAAGGTCGTGACCTTGTTAGAACGTACAGAAAAAGATTTGCTAGGTTTGTTGATCAGTGGCGCTCCAGATGGCGCAATTTCTGCCCGTAAGAAAGATGATCTTTTGGCGGGACCTGGCGCAGTAGGTGGTATTCAATTGAACCAAGAAAGTGTCGACGATTTGCTATCCGACTTGGGATTCTAGAATTTCCCGGTTACCAATCTGAATTCATAAAAAAAAGACTTAGTGATAAGCTCACTAAGTCTTTTTTATTTCGTATACCTTTGTCCGCAACTGAACTGCAACTGCAGCTAAGCGTAACTTTATTTTCTTAGCCCATCTCCTCAACACTCGGCTACTTCTTCCTCACATTTGCCATCTATATGCTCAAAGCGAGGCTTGGGCGATGATTACCAACGTGCTTTAGACAGAATCACTAACCATTTACGGAACAAAAGAATCTCCAAGTGCCCTGCTTGCACGCCTGTTGAGCAATCAATGATAGGGTTCACGCGATAGTGACGCTTTCTGAAGTCTAAGCAGACAAATATCTCACGACTACCTAAGCGCATTAAGAATGTGCTTGGTGAAAATTGAACGCTAAAACGTGGCTCAAAAGTTTGTTCTAAGTTAGTCATGCTTATCTCCAATAATTTCAGTAGTACTGCGCTTATCTCATGTTTCTGGACTCATGCCAGACCAAATGCTGTTTTCTTCAACTTCACTGCTTGGATGAAATACTGTATGTGCATCCAGTGATTGATAATGTAAATCAAAAACACTGTGTATGCAATCAGTATTTTTAAATATTTTAAATTTGTTGTTTAAGCTTTGAAATTCCTCAAAGAAAGCAATATACTGTACATGCATACAGTATTTTTAGCGTAATTCTTCTCTTTTAGGTTTATGTCGCTCGCGTTTTCTACATCATTAGAAACATTACATCCCTCACTTTGGCGGGCCTCCCAGCTTGCTCGTGGTGTGGGTGATTATGTGGAATGTGGATTCCCTCAACTCTCGCAAGAGTTACCAGGAGGAGGATGGCCAACGGGTGCATTAACTGAATTGTTCATTGAACATGGCGGATCGGCTGAACTACAACTGTTGCGCCCCGCCTTAAATGCGCATAGTCACGGACAAATCGCTTTTTTGCAAACACCCTATCAACCTCAGGCGATGGCCTTAGCACAGTCGGGAATCAGCCTGGATCGCTTGCTTTGGCTACGTTGTAACAAAATGAACGATGCATTATGGACGGCGGAGCAAATTTTACGTAGTGGTAGCTGTGCAGCCCTCTTGTTTTGGCAAAACCAAATCAAAGTTGAAGCTTTGCGTCGTTTGCATTTAGTAGCGCAACATGGACGAACTTTGTTCTATGTAATCAGGCCACTTAATTTTGTCCACCATCCCTCGCCCGCTATTTTACGCATCCAAGTCAAACTAGCTCAGCGTGGATTGCAACTGTCATTTATTAAACGTCGAGGTGCACAAAAGCATGAGGCATTATTTTTGCCCATGACTTTGCCCTCCCCTATGCTTTCTCGGATTCATTTACCCTCTCATGCCAGCAGCAACGAAAACGATACCATCGATGTGGGTCGTCATTCACTTACCGAATCTGCCCTTAGAAGTTTTTCACCCACCTTGGTTGGCTGAAAAGGCATTGGTCGTGGTCGAGCAACAACGTGTTTTCACGATGTCTAAACTCGCTCGCCAAGCCGGTATTCAAACCGGAATGCGCGTGAGTAGTGTGCATATGTTGATGCCAGAAGCAGAAATGAAGAATAGAGACCATGAAAGAGAACAGGCAAGCTTATCGGCCGCTGCAATGGCCAGCCTACAATTTACCCCACAAGTTTGTTTACTCGAAAACGCCAGTATTTTGATGGGGGTTGGTGCGAGCCTGACCTTGTTTGGTGGAATTCGCCGTTTGCGGCGTTTAATTATCCAAACCATCAGACAGTTAGGCCTAAGCCCTCAAGTCGGTATTGCCACTAGTGCGCAAGGTGCATGGTTATTAGCGCAACAAGCACGGCATACACAACAAGCACGACAACCTATTTTACGTTATGCGCTCAAACAAAAACGTTTGCATCAACGTTTAAATCTTCTCCATATTAGCCTACTACCAGCAGCACAGACTTGGTTAGATTGGCTTACAGGGATCGGTTGCGAAAGCTTAGGTGAATTAAGGCTATTGCCACGTGCGGGCTTACAAAGACGCTGCGGCAAAGAACTCTTACGTAGTCTAGATTTAGCTTATGGCGAACAACAAGAGCTACAACAATGGCTAGAAGTACCAGCACAGTTTAGCGCTCGACTAGAGCTGCCCGATCGTCTAGAAAATACCGATATCATTTTTCATTTCGCAAAAGCCTTGCTGTTGCAGTTATGTGGTTGGCTGATGCAACGACAGCTCGCTGTCACTAGCCTGCAATTCGAACTTGAACATGAACGTGGTAGACAAGCTCGTGCGCCAAGCCAGATGAACATTCCCTTAGCACAAGCTAGTTGGCGTGAAGAACATCTATCCAAACTATTAAAAGAACATCTTGGTCGATTGCAGTTAAATGCACCTGCGATTGCAATCAAGCTAGTGGCGCAGCAAGTATGTCCACTGCACGCACCCAATGCTGACTTATTTCCTGAGCCGGGTGGTAATCAAGAAGAGCAAAGTAAATTAATGGAATTATTGGTAGCGCGTTTAGGTGCAGAGAACGTTTTATATCCCGCACCACAAGCAGATCATCGTCCTGAAATTGCCAATCAATGGGTTTCTATTCTGCAGAAAAAAACCAATAGGAGAGAAGCGATCTCTGCTAACGCCTATCGTCCCACATGGTTACTACCGCAACCACAATTATTGGAGGTACGGCAGCATCGCCCCCATTATCGTTCAGCCTTGAAACTGATGTCACCAGCAGAAAGAATTGAAGCAGGCTGGTGGAATGGCCAACTAGTAACACGTGATTATTTCATCGCCGAAAACGCACAGCATCTTCGATGTTGGATTTACCGCGAAAGAATTGGACATGCGCAGCAGGCACAAGATGATGAGGTTTGGTATTTGCATGGAGTGTTTGGCTGAGCCTAGGATTTTTCAGTCTTTATTTCTCTCTAAAAACTGAGTCTGAGTTCCACGAGAAAAACATCATGCTCCCCCACTACGCTGAATTATTCTGTTTTTCTAATTTCACTTTTCTGCATGGCGCCTCGCATGCGGAAGAGTTAGTTGCGCGCGCTGTAAAACTTGGATATCAGGCATTAGCAATTACCGATGAATGCTCATTAGCAGGCGTTGTGAGAGCGCATGAAGAAGCTAAAAAACATCAATTGCCGCTACTTATAGGTAGCTATTTCCAATTAGATCAAGACCCACGCTATCCGCAGCTTGGAAAAATGCGCCTGATCGCGATTGCGCGAAACCGCGAAGGCTATGGCAATTTATGTGAATTAATTACGTTAGCACGTTTGCGTAAGGATGTGATTAAAGGCGAGTACGCCATTACTGCCAGTGATTTCGCACGCCCTCCTTTGCAATTGGCGCATATCCAAGGCCTGCCGCATTGCCTCATCATTTTGTTGCCCGAATATCCGATCGATCCCAACTTATTTGAGCAACAGGCGATATGGGCATCACAGTTATTTGGTTCGCGACTATGGTTAGGTTTAAATCTCTTGATGCAAGCGATGGACGATTGGCAGCAAGTTCAATTACAGCATATCGCGCAACAGCTCGGGCTGCCGGTGGTTGCGGTGGGCCATGTCTGCATGCATGTCCGTTCGCGCAAGCCTTTACAAGACACGCTAACATCGATTCGTGTAGGTAGATCTATTGCCGAATGTGGTTATGATTTGGCACCCAATGCAGAACAGCATTTACGTTCGCGTTTGCGTCTCGGTAACATCTACCCCGCGAGCGCTTTGCAAGAGACCATACGTATCGCCAAACTTTGTCAGTTTTCGCTCGATGAATTACGGTATGAATATCCTGATGAGTTAGTTCCAGCTGGCCAAACACCTGCGTCTTATCTGCGACAAGAAGTTTATGTTGGAGCAGAAAAACGTTATCCAAATGGTTTGTCATCCGAGGTAATTACGAAGATTGAACATGAGCTAAGCCTCATTAACGACCTCGCTTACGAGCCTTATTTTTTAACGGTGTATGACATTGTTCAATACGCCAGATCACAAGATATCTTGTGTCAAGGTCGAGGCTCTGCTGCTAATTCGGTCGTCTGCTATTGTTTGCATATTACGGAAGTGAGCCCTGAAAACGGCATTCTTTTATTTGAGCGTTTCTTGTCTAAAGAACGTGGAGAACCACCGGATATCGACGTCGATTTTGAACATCAACGACGTGAAGAAGTGATTCAATATCTGTATCGAAAATATGGTCGGCATCGTACCGCTTTAGCGGCTGCGGTACATACTTATCGTCCACGAGGAGCACTACGAGAAGTCGGCAAAGCACTAGGTGTCGATTTAGCCTTGATCGATGCAGTAGCTAAATCACATCGCTGGTTTGATAGTAAACATGCTTTACTAGAACGATTTACCGAGAGCGGTTTAGATGCCAGTTCAGCGATTGCCGAACAATGGGCTGGCTTAGTAACCCAACTGCTCGGTTTTCCTCGCCATTTGTCGCAGCATAGTGGTGGTTTTGTGATTGCTCGCGATAAGCTTTCTCGGCTGGTTCCCATCGAAAATGCCAGCATGAAAGAGCGCAGCGTGATTCAATGGGACAAAGATGATCTCGAATCTTTAGGCTTATTAAAGGTCGATGTATTGGCTTTAGGTATGCTCTCTGCTTTGAAACGTTCTTTAAACTTAATGGCGAGTTTACCCGGCAGACCTTCACGCATACAAGATATTCCGCAAGAAGATCTCGTCACTTACGACATGATTTGCAAAGCTGATACCGTCGGTGTTTTTCAAATTGAATCGCGTGCGCAAATGGGGATGTTGCCACGTCTGCGCCCTCGTACTTTTTACGATCTCGTCATCCAAGTTGCTATCGTTAGACCGGGGCCGATTCAAGGTGGCATGGTGCATCCATATCTGAGACGACGACAAGGTATAGAGCCGGTAAGCTACCCCAAGCCCGCGATTGAGAAAATTTTATCGCGTACCTTGGGAGTTCCTATCTTCCAAGAACAGGTCATGCAAATTGCGATGGCAGCAGCAGATTTTAGTCCCGGTGAAGCCGATGAATTGCGACGTGCGATGGCTGCGTGGAAGCGTAAAGGTGGTTTGGCGCACTATAAAGACCGCATCATCAATACCATGATTAAAAATGGCTATGAAGAAGAGTTTGCGAGCGGCGTCTTCAATCAAATGTTGGGCTTTGGTGAATATGGTTTCCCCGAAAGTCATGCAGCGAGCTTTGCTTTACTTACGTATGCTAGTTGTTGGATCAAATGTCACGAACCCGCTGTATTTTTGTGTTCACTCTTAAACTCGCAACCCATGGGTTTTTATTCACCATCGCAATTAGTGCAAGATGCTCGTCGACACGGTATCGAAATACGAGCAATCGACGTGCAATATAGCGATTGGGATGCGCGACTTGAAAATATCGAGCAAGCACAGCAACGTCACGAGCACGGCCGCTATCGACAACCTGCAGTACGTCTGGGAATGTCACTCTTGCGTGGTATGTCGCATGAGGCTGCCATACGCATCAGTGCTACGCGCACCCAGCAGCCATTTAGCGATGTCAGTGATCTTGCGCGTCGTGCAGAGTTAAAGCGTCAAGATGTCGAGGCTTTAGCAGCGGGTAACGCCCTAGTCTCACTAGCCGGGCATCGTCGCCAAGCGCTATGGCAGGCTGTCGCAGCGATACCTGACAAAGATCTCTTACATCCAACGACACTAGAAGAACGCACGCCACAACTGCATGCACCGAGTGAAGCGCAAGAGATCGTGGGCGATTATCATAGCCAAGGTTTGACCTTGGGAAGGCACCCAATTGCCTTATTACGTTCACGTTTACTCAAACAACGTTTTTTACCCGCAGATGTTTTGCATACTTTCCAAAACAAACAATTCGCACGTGGCTGCGGCATCGTCACAGTACGTCAGCGGCCAGGTACCGCCAAAGGTGTGTTGTTTGTGACGATAGAAGATGAAACTGGGCCAGTCAACGTGATCGTGTGGCCTGATTTAGTGGAAAAGCAAAGACGTGAAGTATTGAATGCGAGATTACTCGGTGTCTATGGCATTTGGCAAACCGATGGTCGAGTGCATCACCTGATAGCGAAGCGCTTGGTAGATTTAACTCATCTACTGGGAGAGTTGGAAAGTGGCAGTCGTAATTTTTGTTGATATTTATGACTATTGAAGTTTAAGTCGATTTCGATCCATTAAAACGCCAAACAAAATACAAAATAGCTACCATAGGAAAGCCAAGGCATGTGGGAACAAAAATCAAGTACGCAAGGACCATTGCGATTGAACCTTGCCATGCCGAGTTTGCAAAAAGTGACAAGCCATACATGACCCAAAATGGTAATGTTCCTAGCGTCAACATTCCAATATCGAATAAGCGAATCTGAGGAAATAGCTTCATCAAGAAATCCTTTAAGCAAATCGGAGGCTGGTTACAGCGACTTCACCATATGCACGTGATCAATTCCTGCCTCGAGGAAAATATCACCCTCACGTATGAAACCTTCGCGTAAGTAGAAGCTTTCTGCGGTAGTTTGTGCATTGAGTTGTACACCTTGATGGCCACGCAATTTTGCCTGTTCCATCAACGCGCGCAAGATCGCGGCACCGACACCACAATTACGTGCGCGATTTAAGACGGCCATACGCCCCATGTGTCCATCAGGCAGTAAACGCCCTGTGCCAATTGGTTTATCTTCTTCATCATAGGCCACCGCATGTAAGCATTGCGCATCCATGATGTCCCATTCAAGTTCGGCAGGAATTTTTTGTTCGACGACAAAGACTTCGGTGCGGATAGATTGAGCATCCTCTTGTAGGTCGCCCCACTCGCCTAATTGAATTCGAAAATGTGGTGCTGAGGAATGCTTACTTCGACTAGGGTTAGATGACATAGTGGATAAATATTAAAACGAAACAGAAAAAACTATTTGTCGGCTTTTTCAGCCATTTTATTGAGTAACATTGTACGGATATGTGGCGCAGTTTTGTAGGGATCGCCGGGATTTTGTTGTTTCAAGATGTCATCCATGCGATCTTTCACCAAACCTAAGGCACTTGGGTGTGAGTAAATATAAAACTGATCATTCGCAATCGCATCAAAAGTGAGATTCGCGATATCGCGAGCCGACACCTTACTCGATACAATCGCACGTTCAATCATAAACTGAGCTGCTTTTTGACTGGCTGTCAGTTCACTTTGCGGTAAATCGGCT
>CANHZI010000182.1 GCA_947464955.1 Oxalobacteraceae bacterium | reverse complement strand
CGGGGCGCTTGGTCTTTGCCTATGCCGAAGAGATTTTCTTGCTAGGCCAAGAACTTGAACAAGTACTACAGCACCATCCGACGGAACGTACCGTGCAATTGCGCGTCGGCGTTTCAGACGCCGTAGCGAAAGCGGTCGCGTATAAATTATTGGAACCAGCCCTAAGTTTGCCGCAAACGTTGCGTATCAACTGTCGCGAGGGAAAGTTAGACGATTTATTGAGTGACTTGGCACGCCACAAGCTCGATATTGTCATTACTGATACTCCATTGCCGCCGTCAACGAAGGTGAGAGGTTTCAGCCATCCACTCGGTGAATGTGGCTTGAGTTTTTTCGCAACAGCAGCGCTGCGAAAAGCCCATCCGCAGAATTTTCCTGCATGCCTCAATGGCGCCCCTGTATTGTTACCTGGCGAAGACTCCGCTTTGCGCTCACGCCTATTGCAATGGTTCGAACAAAAAGGTGTACGTCCTCGTATCGCCGGCGAATTCGATGATAGCGCATTGATGAGTGCCTTCGGTCAAGCTGGTGTCGGCTTCCTCGCCAAACCGAGTGCCATCGCCGATATGATTACGCGTCAATACGATTTGCAATTAGTGGGTAGCACCGAAGAAATCAAAGAACATTTTTACGCGATTACTGTGCAACGCAAGATTACGCATCCGGCTGTGCTAGCGATTAGTCAGGCGGCACCCTTAGCGATTATTAATGGGAAGTTGCAGGCAAAGGTGAGGGCGCGTGCATCTGCAAAAAAATAGATGAACAAAAATGTAGCTCCGACCAGCGCCAGCGCAATCGGAGTGGATTGAAATTCATGTTTTGTAAGTGGCGAAGAATGCAAAAGCAAAGTCTATCCTATTCATAACGGAGTCAATTCATCTGTAGATTACCTCCGATTACGCTACCGCTAATCGGAGCTACGTGGGTCTACGAGAGTCACTAGTCTGGCGTATGAATCAACATCAGCGCTTAAGCTGAACAAGTATTTTCATCGCATTGACGGTCGATGTTTCGTTTCTCGTTGTTACCGTACTCTAGACGATCTACGCCTTTGCTCAAGAGCTCGCCTATCATTGCTCCGGCGCGCAGGTCATCGAGTTGGCCGAAATGATGGTGTCGCAATACCCCCTCTCGATCAATAATCAAAATGCTCGGTGTGCCGCGTAGGCGATACATTTGCATGCTAAGTGGTATATCGCTGGCAGCATCAGCTTGATCGATGCCGACAGGAAAGCGAATCCTGTACTCATGCAGAAAGGTTTGTAATGCTTTTTCATTCATGACATCGTGATGTTCAAAGACGGTGTGCAAACCTATTACCGTGACGTCGGCCTCAGAAAATGCTTCGCGAATGGCTTTTGCTTGCGGCAAGCCATGCGATACGCAACCGGGGCATAGCATCTGAAACGCGTAAACGACGACCACCCGACCGCGCAGATGTTCAAGTGAAATCGGCTTTGCTGTATTCAGCCATTTGGAGATTTTCCATTCGGGTGCCGGGGTATGAAGAGCGAGCATGATGTTTATCCTAAAGGAAGTAAGTGCAGCTAGACCACGCTGTGGTGGCCTAGCTATAAGGTCTTATCCAATCAATTTCACTTTAGGGAAATCAACTGGTACTGCGAAAGCGACATTCACGTAGTTGGTGAACAAATTGAGTGCGACATGCGCCAAAATTTCAACGATGTGCTCGTCATCAAAACCAATCATGCGAAGATGTTCGACGTCTGAAGGAAGAATCTGGCCTCGATTCTCGACAAGCTTGAGAGCGAAGGTAAGTGCCACAGAAGTCTTCGGATCATTCGATTCGCCAATTTGTGCCGCGGCCATTTCTTCCGCGCTTGCACCTGCTTTCTGACCAAGCACGGTGTGGGCCGCAAGGCAGTATTCACATTGATTGCGGTTGGCAACGGCAACCGCAATTTGCTCGCCGAGTTGTGCGCCGATGACACCGGCACCGAGAGCGCCGAACGAACCCCACATGCTATTTAATGCCGCCGGAGAATTGGCGGCTGCTTTGAACATATTCGGAACGACGCCGAACGCAGCTTTGATTTGTGCCAATACAGCCTGACGGTCTGGCGTGGTGTCGTTGATATTGATGAGATCGACGTAAGACATGATGTTTCCTTTTGAGAGAAGTTTTGAGTGTAAAAAATGGATTAATGAGTGAGGCGTTTGATTGCTTTATTGATTAACTTTGCCAGGCAAAGACAGATCACCAGAAGCTACCTTGAACACATTGGCGACACACAACAAAGGGGCATGCACGCTGGCATTGACGCGAAGTGCTGCGGTCACACCGTCGAAACCGGATGCAGTCACGACGCCGATATCGTCAAACGGTACTTTGACTTCCAGCGTGTTGCCTTTGAAGATCGGATTCCAACCTGGACTATCGATAAGTAGCGGTAAGCCCGGCCAAGTTTTTGGTAGTTTGGGCTTAGTTCCTGCAGGAATATCAACGACCTTTAGCGCATCTTGGCCGCAAGCCGCATCGGGTGCTAACACCACCCAGTGGCTATGCCATTCACCGCCACCACCCGCAAACAAGGGCGTGTCATTGAAGTCAGGATGCGAAGTGACAGCGAAGGCGAGGATGCCGCTTTTAGTTTCAAAGCCCACTACCGATGGATCAATGGTGGTTGGCCACACATAAGAAAACACCGTGCTGCCCGCCAGCTTGCCAACTTTATTGGGTTTTGTTTTTCCTGCTTTGCCTGAGACCGCAATGTGGAAGGTCGCGATGTTGCCTTCAGTTGTAATCTTGGCGTGAAAAATGTCAAAGTCAGCTTTGACTGCTTTGTTCGCTTTGGCGTGGATGCCTCCATGATGATCGTGAGCATAGGCGGCTTGCGTTGCTAGCCCAAAGGCGACTGTGGCGGCGATTTTTGTGATTGTGAATTTCATTGCGTTTCCTTTCGTATTGATTACTGCTTAAAGAGATTACGACTATTAAATAGGAGTCCTAAATAATATGGGTTAAAAAAATGCCGTCGTTTGACAGCGCCTACAAATTTCGACTTTGCTCAAGAACTAAGTACGCTGCAGAGCCTTCCAATTAAATGAGTCAACATGAGGTTCTGCCGCCTCATGCTCAGGACAATCTAGACGCAACATGGCACTGGGCAAAGGCGCGTTGACCAAACGGCAGTGGTGCAAACCCTCTTTATCCTTCGAGGTGTGCGGCGCAAAATAGCGACATGTGACACAAGTACGAATCTCAGGGAACCGCTCGCTCTTTTGTAACTGGCCAATGACCGCAAGTAAACCCGCATACATCGCATCCTGCTGAGATTTGGTCAGCGCTTCAACGGCGTCAAACGCAAAGCTCATGCCCTCGCTAATCTTGGTGGCTAAGGCTTTCCCATCTAAAGTTAAGCGTAAGGCTATCGCTCGCCCATCATCAGCTGCTTTCGCTTTCTCTACCAAATTCTTGGTCACCAAAGCCGCCACCGAATCACTAGCGCTGGCAGTGGTTACGCCCATCTGCTGCGCAAGCCACGACAAACGTACACCTTCACTGCGCGACAACAAGATCGCCAAAATATCCACTTGGGCTGGATTCAAACCCTCAGCCGTAGCAAACTGCCAAGCACCTGTCCGCAACACATTGCCTATGCGTTCAATCGCACTGACGATGCGTTCAGCTGTTGGTGGAGTACTGCTCCAGGGTGATTTTTTGCTTGAGTTCATGTTCGCATCTTAATTTAGGTAAAAATATTTGTCAAGGACTCCTAATTATATATTGCGCGACTCATTTGGATCGTGAGAGCAGAAAAGAACGTGAAGATAAACATAAACATAAACAAATACCTAAAAAAAGGGCCAAGCACGCTGGTGTTGGCCCTTGAACTCTCGATCGGTCGAACAGACCGATTTCTTAAAAGATTACGATCACTTACCTGGTTTCGGATACTTAATCGTCATCTCTTTCAAAATATTATCCGCATGATCAACTTCCTTCATCACCCACAGCATGTAGCGAATATCCATGTGGATGGCGCGGGTAATTTTTGGATCGAAGTACCAGTCTTTGGTGATGGATTCGTAGGTGGAATCAAAATTCAAACCAATCAATTCACCGCGTTTGTTCATCACGGCGGAACCAGAGTTACCGCCTGTGGTGTCTGCGCTGGTGAGGAAGTCGACAGGTACTGTGCCGAGGATAGGATCTTTGAACACACCATAACGTTGTTCTCTAATCGCAGCTAACAAGTTAGATGGAGCGATGAAAGGATCTTTGCCTGTGTGTTTTTCAGCGATGCCTTCTACCGTCGTGAACGGGCCTTTAGTGACGCCATCGCGTGGTGAGTAGGAACCGACTGTGCCGTAAGTTACGCGCAGCGTGCTGTTGGCATCTGGATAGACTGGCTTGCCTTCGCTCTTCTTCCATGCAATCACGGCTTCCATGTATTGTGGAATGATGAAGTCGAGTTGACCGTCTACTTCCTTACGACGGTTTTCTAAAGACATACCGATATCGTGTAACTTCACTGCCAATTGAATGAAGGCATCATCTGATTGTTGGAAAGCGGCGCGATCTTTTTCCATCCAGGCTAAACGTTTCGCCGTATCGGTCAACTGCGTTTTTTGGTACAAGTCTGCGGCTGCTTCAACGCTTGGTAAGAGCGCATCTAAGCCTTGCGGATGCTTAGCCATTTTGGCGTAACGCTGCAGTGCAGCCTGCAAGCGGGCTTGATCGACTTTGCTCACGAACGATTGCTCGAGACGGCTTAAACGGCCCTTGATGAAGGCTAAATCACGCTCTTGGTAGCCAGACTCACGTTGTGCATTGGGCTTCTCTTTCTCGATTGCCAGACGATACAAAGCACGAGCACTGTTGAAGAGATCGCTATTGGTGGCAACGCCGTAAGCTAACTCTTCTTGAGATAAAGCCATATCCTCTGCAATGATGGCGTCAAGCTTAGCGAGTAGGGCTTTCGCTTCCGCTGGAGTTTTGCTAGAACCGATCAACCAGTTGCGGAAGGCGGCATCTTGCCCATCTTTGATGGCAGCGATGTCTTTACGTGCAAAGCCGTCGATCAAGCCCTGCGTTTTCTTCAAGCGATTATTGATGCCTTTGACCACGCTGGCATAACGCACTTCATCATCAGCATTGCCCTTGGTGGCAGCTTCAATCGTGGCGATGTCGGCCAACATTTCTGCTGCACGTACTGGGTAATCGGTATCGCGAGCAAAGCGAATTTCAGAAGGTAACTTGTAGCGGCTAGTGCGGCCTGGGTAACCGGCCAACAAAATTGGATCACCGTTCTTGATACCTTCCGCAGACACGACTAAGAAGTCCTTGGATTTGTAAGGAACGTTATCAGGGGATGGATCTGCTGGGCGGCCATCTTTACCGACGTAAGCACGTATGAAAGAGAAATCACCGGTGTGGCGCGGCCATTCGAAATTGTCGATGTCGCCACCGTAGTTACCGATCATATCGGGCGGTGCATAAACCAAGCGCACGTCGCGGATCATCATTTGGCGAATGCGGTAGTACTCCAAGCCGCGATGGAAGCTCGGTACAGAGCAGCGGTAAGCTTTATCTTGTTCGCAATCGGCAATCAGTTTTTTGATGCGGCTTTGGATTTGTTCACGACGTTCACGACCACTCAAATTCGCAGCTAAGCCTTGAGTGATTTCTTTGGTGACGTTGTCGACTTTGTCGGTAATGTAGATGCGCGTACTCGCGCCAGCTGGCAACTCTTCAGCACGGGTCTTCGCTAAGAAGCCATCATTGATATAATTTTTCTTGGCGCTGGAATTGCGTTGAATCGCATCATAAGCGCAGTGATGGTTGGTCACGATCAAACCTTCGTTAGAAACGAAAGAGGCGGAACAACCACCAGTAGAAACAATCGCACTCATCGGGTGCTTTGATAAATCCGCCAGTTTTTCTGCTGGAATGCTGATGCCGATTTTCTTCAATTCGGCTTTCAGTTGCGGCAGTTGGTAGGGTTGCCATTGGCCTTCGTCTGCTTGCACCTGTGCGCTGATGGCGAGGAGGGCAGCGGGTAGAACTAGTCTTTTGAACAATTGAATCTCCTTGGTAGCGGGTCTGCTGGAATATTGTTAATTTGCATTCAGAATTGCTAGGGTGCGAGTATAGCCTTGTTCGCCATCGAGAGCTAACGGCAAATGTTGAAAAAGAAGGTGGCCAGTAAGAGTGAAAGCCCGAGAGAAAAGTCTTGATTCCAATGTTGATTATGTCGGATTTTAGTCACTGTTTATTCATACAGATCCGCGTAGAGCCTCTCCGCTATTAGCATTGCCTAGCCAACTCGAGCACATAGCAAATCTGCTTGTCGAGTTTGCTCTCAAGGGAAGAAGCAGTTGTGCTACATTTAATCTTGCCCAAGAAAAACTATGGTGGACCATGGTCTGATTTCATAGTTTGGCAGTTGTTCTTTACATAAAAATATAATGCTGCGTTTCCTTTATGTACACACTGTGGCTGGTACTTTTTTGCTAATGTTATTGGCATGCTTTCCTACGTCAGTGAGGGCAAGTGATGTGATGACAGTGATTCATCCAGCCGACGAGGAAAAGGGTGATCCACGTTTCAACGATGTCAAAGAAATTCTTCGGATGGCGCTAGAAAAGACCGTCGCTGAATTTGGTCCCTATGAACTTCGTGCTTCTGCTCTGCAAACCAACGGCTTGCGTTATCTCAGTAATCTGGCTCGCGAGAATGATCTGAATGTGGTTTGGAGCTCGACCACAGTTGAAAAGGAGCGCAACTATCTACCGATACGCATTCCTTTGCGCAAAGGAATTTTAGGCTATCGTATTTTATTGGTTCATAAGGATAAGCAAGGGCTGTTGAAGGGAGTGAAGTCGCTTGACGATCTAAAAAAGTTCAGCGTTGGTCAAGGAGTTGGCTGGGATGATGTGAAATTGTATGAAGCGAATGGAGTGAAGGTCATAGAAGCAAAATATAGTAATTTATTTCGCATGTTGAGTTACCAGCGCTTTGATTTTTTTCCTCGCGGCATTAACGAAATCTTCAACGAGTTTGAGAAAGAATCTCCACATAATCCTGATTTAGTTGTCGATGATAGTTTGCTGCTCTATTACCCTTGGCCATATTATTTCTTCGTTTCTAAAACCAATACCAAGTTACATAAGCGCCTTTCGCTAGGTCTGCAGAAGATGCTCAAAGATGGTTCTTTCGATGCGATTTTCTGGAAATACAATGGCAAAGCGATTGAAGCTGCCAATTTTAAGAAGCGCCGTGTCATCCACATGACTAACCACTTGTTGCCAAAAGAGACGCCGCTCAGCGATGCCTCTCTATGGTATCGGCCCAAGTTGAACTGAGACCCTATGCCATTGCCATCACATGAGCTAAGGCTGTCGCGGTCCCTAATATCGGCTAGTCTCGCCTTATGCTTTAGTAATGCAGCGATCGCACAGTCGGATCAAACCGCAGGCAATGCATCCAACACTCAGTCTGAATCAAAGCCCGCTTCACCTGAAGCGTCGACCGTTGTGATTGAAGCGCAAAAAACTCGCTCTGTGTTGAACCTCTCGGGTCGAGCACTCCAAGAACAACTGTCCGGTATGAATCCCTTGAAAGGTTTGCATCAAATGGCAGGCGTGACCTTTCAATCAGCCGATCCTTGGGGCAATAATGAGCAGAACTTTTCGCTTTTTGTACATGGTTTTAGTGCGCAGCAATTGGGTTACACCTTGGATGGTGTTCCTTTAGGAGACCAGCAATACGGTAACTACAATGGGCTCTCACCGCAGCGGGCAGTCATTAGTGAGAATGTGCGTAATGTCTTGTTGAGCTCTGGTGCCGGTGACCTAGCTACGGCATCGACGAGCAACCTCGGCGGCACGATCGAACATTATTCCAGTGACCCCTTGGCCAAACAGAGTTGGACGCTTGCGCAAACGCTAGGCAGCTACGGGGCGAGCCGTAGTTATGTACGCTATGACAGTGGAGAGCTGGGCAACGATGATCAATCTGCGGCGTCTTCTTCTTTTTACTTATCGGCGGTGAGACAACGCGCACGTGCTTGGGATTTCAATGCGGTGCAAGGCGGCGAGCAAGTGAATGCGAAATGGGTCAAGTATTTCGCCAAGGCGAAGTTGACGGCTTATTACAATTTTTCTGACAAAGCCGAACCGAATGAAGACAGCACCGTGCGCAGTACGCGTGAAAGTTTCGTTCCTTACACACGTCCTATGACTTACCCTGATGTCGGATTTGCATTGAGATATGTGGATGCACAAGGTCAGCCGCCAGCAGGCGATGGGAATAATTACAGAAATTATTTTGGCGTCGCTCAAAGACGTGATCATCTT
>CANHZI010000181.1 GCA_947464955.1 Oxalobacteraceae bacterium | reverse complement strand
TGCGGCAGAACGCCAATGGATACTTTGCTTGAAGGGAAATTGATTTGGGTTGAAAAGAATTTGACTCAAATCTAATCTGACAGACACCCTAGAAAAACTGGTAACTGTCAGATCGGGTATGAGCTAATACACATTAGAATAGAATCCCGCGCGACGACAAATTTTCGCATCGCGCCCAAATTCACTCTTCCATGAACTTAGTGAAATCGACTTGATAGCGGCTAATACATCACAACCATGCAATTAGATCCGCGTACCATACTTATCCTCTGGGCTACCATCAACCTGATGTTTGCCGCGATGCTTGCCTTGATTGGCAGACATTCAGACCAAATCCGCGGGGCTAAACAATGGGCATGGGGAGATCTATTGATCGGGCTCTCATTTGCCCTCTCAAGTCAGGTCACCAATCCGCCGTCGTTTCATATTGTGTTGTTGGCATCAATTGGCATCGGTACCGGCTTTGGACTACTTTACAACGGCATTGAGGCCTTCCGTGGCAAACCTTGTTCGTATTGGGTTCCCGCCTTTTTATCGGTCGCCATGTTCACCAACAATTATGTGTTCGCCATCTTAGAAAACGAACCATGGCTTCGTATCCTGATTAACTTCGTTTTGTTTGCCGGACTTCACATTGCTTGCGCGCTCTGTTCATCAAAATCGAAGCACCTCTGCGCACCGCTTATTGGTTGGCTGGCGTATCGTTCTCGCTGATTGCGGTATTGTGCGTGGCACGGATCGTCAATCTGCTGTTCTTTCATGTCGATACCGTCAAAATGTTTAGCAACACAGGTGTGAATCCTTACGTCTTCTTCTTTGCCAGCTTGGCGCAAATGTCGATGTCGCTGGCCTTCATGCTCCTGATCAATACAACTCTATCCAATCGCTTGATTGCCTTAGCGGCTACCGATGCACTAACAGGCTTGATGAATCGTCGTAGTTTAGATCAAGAGATTACGCGCCAACTCGCCAATGAAAAACGACATGGCGAATGCATGAGTTTGATGATGGTCGACGTTGATCACTTCAAGCAGATCAATGATCGCTACGGCCATCTCGCGGGCGATGAAGTGCTGCGTCGATTGGCGCATCTGATGCAATCGGTGGTGCGCACTAACGACTATATCGCCCGCTATGGCGGTGAAGAATTTTGTATTCTGCTGCCGGGCACCAATGAGGCTCAGGCCTTAATTCTGGCGGAGCGCCTACACCGTTTGTTTAATGAATTGGTGATTGAATGGGAAGGTGATATCGTGCGCGGCAGTATTAGCATTGGCGTTGCAGACACGCTTCATGATGCACACGAAGCGCACTCCATTCTCTCTGCCGCAGACCTCGCCCTCTACATGGCCAAGCATCAAGGGCGAAATCGTGTGATCGCCTTTTCTGCTTATGGCAAACATGATGTCAGCATTATTACCGCAAAGACTTAAGATGTCGGGCCGATAGTCGCTCGCGTTCGACAGCCACTCCACGCAAAAATACAAAGCGAATTTGATCGTAGGCTTTAATATCGGTGAGCGGATTTTTTTCTAACAGCAAAAGATCCGCTTGCTTGCCTACAGCAATACTCCCAATGTGGTCTTGCAAACCGAGAGCCCGAGCATTATCGATGGTCATCGCTTGAAATAGTTCAGGCAAGCTCATGCCGGCTTCCAGCCAACGATCCATTTCCCAACGCCCATTCATGCCCGGAAACTGCGTATAGAAAGGCCCACTCGGCGTATCACTGCCAAACTGTAATCGCGCTCCCTCACGATGTAAGTAGGCCGTCATTTGTCTAACCGTAGTCAAGGGTTTTTGATACATCTTGCTGATCGCTTGATACATCGCCGCAGGAGGCATCGCTTCCGCTGCCACTTCTTCGGTCAGGATATTCTTCATCCATTGCCCTTTGTCGCTTTGATACCATTGCAGGAGCGAGGCTGGAATTGCATCGGCTACGTAAGGATGCTGAAAAAAAGCCGGATTAGTTTCTTCTTGCTCGCCATACAGCACTTGCATCGTCGGTTGCACTGCAATGCCAGCCTGTTTAATTTCTTGCGCCATTTGTTTCAAGCGCGTTTGGTTGACAGCGGCATCGATGTTTTTCGTTTCATGCCATAGGCCATGGACTAGGGTATCAACTCCCGATTGCAAAGCAAACTCATAAGCTGCCTGCGAGTTGCCATGCAAATACACAGGCAGTTTGCTTTGATGCGCCTCTTTGACCACCGCACGAATCAACTCAATCGATGGCACGGGTAGGTTTTTCTTTGGTCCAAAACCCGTTTCGTAAAACACCTTGATACAACTCGCCCCTGCTTGTTTGGCGGCTTGTACCACAGCTGCTGGGCTATGCTGTTCGACCACGAAATTGGATGGGTAGACATTGGGCTGGGCTGGATCAAACAGCATCATCTTGCTGGCGGGGACTTGGAACTGTAAGTCCTTATCCATCCACGATGCTGGATAGCCATTCGGTATCGTCACTGGTGCGCAGAAAAAGGCGCGCGGTGCCATCGATTCTTGATTCCACTTTGCGGTGAAGTCGGCATCACCTGTCAAATCCAACACGGTTGTAAATCCAAAGTAAGTATAACTGCGCGGCATCTGCTGACGCGCTTGTTGCAACATTGCGGCGTCTGACTCCAAGGCTTGCTCGTCACCGGCATAACCGGGCACACCATCGAGGTGTACGTGGGCATCGATCAAACCAGGAATTAAATACTGACGCTTGCCATCGATTTTGCGCGCTGCCTTAAGTTTGCTCTTACTCGTCGCTGGCTGAATTTGCAAGATTTTGCCATTTTCCAACAAGACATCGAATAAACCCGTTGCTGGCAGTTCGGTCCCCACAAGATGCACATGTTGAATCAAGACTCTGTCGCGTGAAACGGTTTGTGCATGCACGACTTGCAAGGATGACATGACAATCGTGATGAGAAACATGCCCAATGTTGCATCAAGCAAACGTACAAGTTTGCGATTAAAAATGAAACTCATGTGTAAACCTCCGTTGAAAGAAGGTCTCAGTTTCTGTGTTAAGACGCTTTTCAGCGACCGAAAACGCGATTGAGGACCACTTTCCATGCAATTTTTGATCGTATTGAGGGCTACACGCATCCAAAAATGAACTCGTGATAATTAAAATGCACGTTTTACTAATGAAGTTCCATGCATGGTTTATGATCATCAGATGACCTATTACCTCAGCCACATCCAGATCGCCAATGCCGTTTTATGCCTGCTAATGGCAGTGCAGTTATTAGGCATGCCCGCAATGCGCGCACTACCGAAGCGCCTATTGGCGATGAATTGTTTTCTGTATGCACACCAAAGTATTGCCCTGGTGATCCTACTCAATAACAATTCTGCATTCTTTTCAGTAAGCCGACCGCTAGGTGCCATGCTGCTGGAGCCTGCACTTTACCTCTATTTTGCCTGCCTGCAACGGACCGATAGCAAGTTGCATCCCTATGACGCTTGGCATGCGTTTGCCGCTATCCTCATCTTCCTTTGCCTTTATCTCATCAAACCCATGCGAGCATGGATAGACACCGCCATTCTCATCAGCTTTGTGTTGTATACCGTGGTCACAGCGTGGAGTATGCGCCCTGGTCAGCAAGCACTTGCTCACTTGGGCAGCCATGCTTTATCTGCTTTCATTTGGCTCAAGGCCTTGTTAGCAATGTCCGTGGTCAACCTCATCCTAGAACTCGCGGTCAATCTTGAACTGGCTCAGGGTACAGCAATTAGCGACTCGATCTCCCTACTAATTGCCAGCATCGCTTTCTTTGCCATCAACGCGACCATGGTCTTAGCCGCCTTACAGCGGAGTCACTTCTTGGAATGGATGTATCAATTTGGCGCGCCCCAAAAACCAGTGGACGAAGCAGTCGAGCCAAAATCAGATGTCGCCATTGAAGAACAAACAGAAAGTCGGGCTTTGTTTGAGCGTTGGGTGCAGCTTATTCAGGCAGAGCAACTACATAAGCTAGAGTTTGGCATCACCTTGCCGCAAGCTGCACGCAAACTCCAGGTCCCAGCACGTCAGTTATCGAATGCGGTCAATCAAATCTATGGCAAGAGTTTTTCGATGCATTTGAATGACCTCAGAGTACAAGAAGCGCAAGCACTCCTTCAAACTCGACCTGATCTCAGCATTATCGAGGTCATGCATGAAGCTGGCTTTAGTACGAAATCTAATTTCAATAAAGAATTCTTGCGGGTGACGGGGATGTCGCCGAGCGCCTATCGAGACGAAAATTTATCCGCCTCGCCACTTCCATAACGCCAGCCCGTGCGCCTCCTCTCTCTTCTCACCTTCAAATAGTGTGCAGCGGAGGTCTCGTTTATGCCTTAGCCTCGCTATTCGCAATCTCCGCCATCACAAAATCAACGAGGGCACGCACTGTCGCTGACATCAAGCGATTCGGCAAATACACCAAAGAGTAGGGACGCGTTTGACCGTTATATGCTTTGAGCACCTCGACCAATCGCCCTTGCGCGATATCGTCAGCCACGATGTAATGAAAACTTTGACAGATACCGCCACCATTTCTGGCTAAAGTCATACCGCCCAAGACGTCATCCGTGATGCAGACATTTGGCGTAAACGCAAACTCATGGGTCTGCCCCTCCACTTCAAAATACCAAGGAAAAGGGCGGCCGGTACTCGGTAGTAGAAATTGCAAACAACGATGTTGATGTAAGTCTTCTGGTGTGCGCGGCGTGCCATAACGTTTTAAGTAAGAAGGCGAGGCATAGGTGCCACGCACCACATCCTCAAGCTTACGTGCGACCAAGCCCGACGCCAAACGCGCATCATCTAAATAACCCAAACGTATGGCGACGTCGTAGCCTTCCTCAACAAAGTCCACATTGCGATTGGAGATGTTGAGCTCGATCTTGATTTTGGGATAGCGTTCAAAGAAACGCGGCATCAAGGGCAGTAAACGATAGTGTGCATAGGTTGTCGGTGCGCTAATGCGCAAGCTACCGCTGGGTTCGCGCTGTTTGCCAGCGAGACTTAACTCTGCTTCACGAATCTGCTGCAGCGCTTGTGTACATTGTTCGTAATACGCCTTGCCTTCCTCAGTTAAGCGGATCTGCCTTGTTGTACGCGCAAATAGCTTGACCTGCAAACGCGCTTCTAATCTGGCGACCGATCGACTCACCGCCGCTGGGGTTAAACCCAAAGCACTCGCTGCCAAGGTGAAACTTTGCTGTTCCGCGGCTTTACAAAACAACTCAATCGAGCCCAGTTGTACCGGGTCGAAATCTCGGTTGATATTGCGACTTGATCCCACCATAACTCTGGTTCCTCACCGTTGAAGCGTATTGCTGATACCGGCATGTGATGACAAAACTTCCTAGGCAAATCAGGCGTTTATTGGCCAAAACTTCGATGTTTCATCGGTTTTTAATTACATGATGTAATAAATCATATGCTTTGTCGTCTGTTTATTCAAGCCATACATACGCCTACACTGGCGCCATCGACATTGATCGAAAACCTTCACAACCCTATCAACAAGAGAGATATCGTATGAACAACACACATAAAGCCGTCCGCATCCACCAATTTGGTGGCCCTGAAGTTTTAGTTTATGAAGATGCACCTGTACCGAGCATTCAAGCCGATGAAGTGCTGGTGAAAATCCATGCTGCCAGTGTCAACCCTGTCGACTGGAAAGTGCGTGAAGGCTACCTCAAAGAAATGATGCCGCACCAACTGCCCTTGGTTTTAGGTTGGGATTTTGCCGGTGAAATCGTCGCTGTCGGTAGCGATGTGCAAGGCTGGAAGATCGGTGATGCCGTCTACTCACGTCCAGACATTGCACGCGATGGTAGTTATGCTGAACACATCGCCGTCCGTGCTAGCGAAATCGCCGCGAAGCCAAGCAAAGCAACATGGCAAGAAGCAGCCGCTGTACCATTGGCTGCGCTGACAGCATGGCAAGCATTGTACGAAATTGCGGGCTTACAAGCCGGTGAACGTGTGTTGATCCATGCAGGCGCAGGTGGTGTCGGTAACTTCGCAATTCAATTAGCCAAACTACGTGGCGCACAGGTCATCACCACGACTTCGAGTAAGAATGTCGCTTTGGTGAAAGCCTTAGGAGCCGATGAAGTGATCGACTACACACAACAAGACTTCAGCCAATTGCGTGATCTTGATGTGGTATTCGATACTTTGGGTGGCGAAATTCAAGACAAATCTTGGCAGACATTGAAGCAGGGCGGTCGTTTGGTGTCGATTATCTCGGGGCCATCTGAAGAAGCCGCCGCCAAGATCAAGGGCAAAGCCTTGTTCTGCTTCGTGCAGCCTAGCGCAGAGCAGCTGACCTCCTTAGCGAAATTGATCGATACCGAACAATTGAAGATCGTCATCGACAGTGTTTTCCCACTGACGGAGATCGTCGCGGCGCATGCACGAAGCCAAAGCGGTCGTAGTGTTGGGAAGATTGTGATTCAGGTGAGTTAATGCGGTAAGCTAATGCGGTAAGCTAATGCGGTGAGCTAATGCGGTGAGCTGATATAGTGAGCTCAGTAAATTAATTAGCACGCTTCAAGATTTACCAAACGGGCCTGTGTACCTCCTCGTACACAGGCTTTTTTGCCTCTGCTTTCGACCATGCGCGGTAGAATATCGACGATGAGTAGCGAACAAAATAAGGAATCAAGACATGAAAATTGCTAGCCTCGACCACCTAGTATTAACCGTTCGTGATCTTGAAGTGAGTTGCGCTTTTTATGAACGCGTATTGGGCATGGAAATCGTCACCTTTGGCCAAGGTCGTAAGGCGCTTAGTTTTGGTACTCAAAAATTCAATTTGCACCAAGCAGGTAAAGAGTTTGAACCGAAAGCAGATCAGCCTACGCCCGGCGCGATTGATTTGTGCTTACTGACGACGACGCCCATCGCAGACGTCATCCAGCATCTACAAGACCAAGCTGTGCCTATCACCGAAGGGCCAGTGCAAAGGACGGGCGCGCAAGGGCCGATTATGTCAGTGTATTTTCGCGACCCAGACTTGAATTTGATTGAAGTGGCGAATCAAATCACGTAGCTAGGAAATAGTGGTCCAACGAGACTTTCGGCTTATTCGCCTTGCGCTACCTTAGGGGAGTTGGGTACTTCTTGGACTTCATCTGGTCGCACTAAGGGCGGTAACTTCTTATTCACCAAAGGCAAATTCCTTACCTCAGTGCCATCGGGACGCACTGCTTGTTGTGCTGACAGCCAATCACCGTTGTCTTTTGCTGTTGCTTTTACAGAATCTTGCATGATCTTCTCCCAGTTTTTCTCACTGGAAGAAGATCATAAACAGATTAGGTCCACTAAAAACGTTGATTAAAGAGAGTTTGTCTTAGCTCAAATGCAGTCGAGCGGCAAGTCGCGAGAAACAACTCTTTGCTCCACATTTAAGCGCCAAAAAACTCCGCGTGCACGGCTTGCAAAGCTTTTTTGCGATCTTCTTGATGCACCAACATATACGCCGCTACCTCGCTAGCACCAGCAGCCGCTAAGGTGACGCGCACACCGCTCGCAATTGCGGCCGACAAAGCACGGCTGGCAATCGCACTACCCACGTCAGAGGCTTCCAGCACGCCATCACCGACGACAGCGACAATCGCCACTTCGTCATTGCGCGACACATCAACCACGCCGGCTAAATGATGTTCTTTCAAAGCTGCATAAGCGGCATCGAGGTGATCTCTCGCCAACAAAATATTGATCGCGGTTTGCGCAGTGAGCACGCTCTTAATATTGATACCGTTTTGATCGAGCGTATTCGTCACTTGCGCCAAGATGCCAGGTTTAAAGCCAACACCTGGGCCATGCAATTTGAGGATAGCCACGTCTTCGGTTGAAGTTACGCTTTTCACTACGTCTTTGGTTACCTTACGTTGAGCGTTGATGATGGTATAGGGCTGCAAGCCACGATCGGGGCGAGTGATGTTCAAGATACGAATCGGAATATCTTGGTTAAACAATGGCTCCACCGTGCGTGGGTGCAAAATTTTAGCGCCAAAATAAGACAGCTCAGCAGCTTCCAAATAATTCAATTGCGAAATCGAACGCGGGGTCGTCACCGTGCCGGGGTCTGCACTCAAGAAACCATCGACGTCTTTCCACACATCGAGCGACTCTGCACCGATACAGCAAGCAATCGATGCTGCGGAATAATCAGAACCGCCACGACCAAACAGCGTCGTTTTGCCTTCGCGATCAACGCCATAAAAACCGGGCACCACGATGACCTCATTGCCTTCTAAAGCTTTTGCGACCGATTCTGCACTCGCCTCAAAATCACAAGCAGAATTGCCAAACACGCCATCAGTAATTAAACCGATGTCTTCCGGCAAAGCTTCACGCGCTGCAATGCCACGGCTCAACAACACTTCGGTGAGCAACAAACTTGATAATCGTTCGCCGTAACTGAGAATTGCATCATT
>CANHZI010000180.1 GCA_947464955.1 Oxalobacteraceae bacterium | reverse complement strand
TGGTATAGTTTATAAACTCAGCACGTACCGACTTTTGGCTAGCGATGGCCTCGCGAATGCGGCCCAAATCATCTGTTTGGCTTGCATCTCCTTGCAGCATACGGGGATTGAGTCCCATGGTCTCATTCAAGCTATAACCAGTCGTACGCTCAAATGCCTTATTTACAAACACAATATGTGGGCCGTCATTATTTAAATCACTATCGGTGATCATGACAATATCATTGAGATTTTCAACGGCCGCGGAAATCAATCGTAATTCTTCATTCGCCTTCTTGAGAGAGGCCTGCTCCTTTTGCAACGACAAACTGATCTGTAATTGAGACTTAAGTGAAGCCTCTAACCGTCTCAACAGCACACCGCAGCTGACGGTGATTACCGCTGAAATAAAGGTGAAATTAAGTGTGATGATCACCCAGCGCACAAATGGCTGGTCTTGAAAGCGATCGAACTGCAGGTTAACGTTAAAGATATAACCTAAAGATAATAATGTCACCGCATTGAGGACTAAGGCATAAACCGCAGGTCGCAGGCCCAATAATAGCGCTCCGAGCACTGGCACTGCCATTAAGTAGATTTGACTAACGGGACCGATCTTAAAAAAGAAAAACAGCCCAATCAAGTAGATGATCAGTAATAGGTTCCAACTACGGGCAACAAAGGAAAGTGACTTCAAACGCCAGATGGCGGCAGCCCAAATGATCGCAAGAGTATCAATAACTGCGACGGAAACCATATCGTCGCGCAAGGCCATAATCACGCTAGGTACTGCAGTAATGACTCCCAACACCAGCACCCACAACAGAATCGACGATAAAAGTTCATTGCGCCATGATTGCAAATCCATGGACTGAATATCTGGCGTTGGCGCCAAATCAGCAATGAAACCACGATTTATCTGCAATTACTAACCTCCATGGCTGCTGAGAACAGGATTAAGGCCGTACGATTGATAGGTAAACTTCTTTTATACGTGGAAACACCGAGGAAGAAAAGTGATTTTTAAAACTTGGTGGTTATTTAACACCTTTTCGATCTGATTATGGAATGTCCGCGCCTGTACTTGCACGCCACAGGTCAAACCATTGCTCACGACTGAGTCGCAAATGACTGGCTTGCACTGCCTCGCGCAGGGCTTGTACCCGACTTGAACCGGTCAATACAAGTGGACGAACAGGATGTCTGATGATCCAAGCCAAAGCGATGGTTGAAGTACTCACTTCGAGCTCAGCTGCGATCTTTTCTAGTGCTGACAACAGGCGTCGACTTTGCTCAGTCTTCCCTTCAAATAATGCACCACCACCTAGGGCCGACCAAATCATCGGTGCAAGCCGCAATTGCTGACACTGATCGAACACGCCGTCATACATGGGTGCCATCTGCAACAACGAGCACTCGACTTGATTAGTCACTAATGGGAAACGGTTATGCAACAAAGCAAATTGTGAAGTTGTAAAGTTCGACACGCCAAAGTGTTTAACCTTGCCACTGGCACGCAATTGAGTGAAGGCTTCAGCGATCTCATCCGCATCCATTAAGGGATCAGGGCGGTGAATCAAAAGAAGATCTAAACTATCAAGCCCCATATTGCGCAGAGAATTTTCCGCCGAACTCACGATATGCGCCGCACTCGTCTCATAGATGTGCGATGTCTGCAAAGGTTTTTGTGCCGAAGGAAACTGAATGCCACATTTCGTCACGACTTCGAAGCGTTCACGCAAATGGGGAGCGATAGCGAAAGCCTCGCCCAAGAGCGTCTCGCTGGTGTAGTCACCATAAATGTCGGCCTCGTCGATAGTGGTGATTCCCAATTCCAGTGCCTGCTCCAAGAATCGGACTCGCTGTTGGGCGCTCATTTGCCATGCAGAGAGGCGCCATAAGCCTAAAACAATTTGAGAAAACTCAGGCCCTTGTGGAGCAAGACTTAAACGTGGACTCAAAGCAGGCATATCAGAAACTGAAGACATAATGATTAACAACCCGAAAAAGAAACAGACACCTGAACAGACACCTGAACAGACACTTCAACAGCCACCTATTATCGCTGAATCTAAAACAAATGGCGCAGACGAAGTTCGAATTGGTTTCTAGCGACCCGCCCCATCCAATCACGCTGTATGCTGGCATGTAAGGACCAAGTCTGATTCTCAAAGTATTTTGCTTGCTGCCAACGCAAGCTACGCACGCTGTAATGATCGCGATCCATGGTGCTCAGCTGCGAGACACTCAAGATCGTTTTCATATCAAAAACACTGCGGACAAGCATAGTCAACTGAGGTTGTAAGTAAACTTGAAAAGAACCCAGCCGGTTGGACACACCACTTTCCACCTGCATCGTTAGATCAATATCCTGCATCCATCGGTGACTCAGTCCGATACCCGCCCCCGCGTGCCATGTTTGTTTAGACTCAAAATTTTTGCCGAACTGTGGACTTAAGCCAAACTTTACGGAGCCCGAAACACCGCCGGTCATTGGATCATGGGGCATTAAGGATTTTGCAGAATAAATCGTGAACTGATCGATTAAGAATCGCCGTCTCTGTAGGCTTTGCAGAATTGAAAGTTCAAACAAAACGAGTTCACTCTCATTGGCATAGGAGCGATTATCGTCCTCTAAGTGATGAGAGGCGGGAGTCAAAGTATAGCGAGCAAAATTCTCATGCAAGCGTCGCACCAAGCCTAGATCCCATTGTGAATCTTGCGGCATATTCAAAGGATTGCGGCGTTCTTCCAACGCGAAATTCACGGAGGAAATCGGGGCGGCAGCGCGCTCTCGTAAACGCTTGCGGTATTGTGCAGCCTCGGTTGGTTCAACTAATTTCTGCTCTTCACGATAAGACAAATACGCTAAAGCCAAAGAACTCAAACGTGCCTGCGATTGTTGATCTTGAACGCTCGCGTCTGGCACCTGCAACTGCTCCACTGCGGTCTTTATTGCACTGATATCACTCGCCGTCAAACTTTCAGAAAATGCTCGCACCAGCCATCGGTTTGGTGGACGCACAATACTTTCGGTAACTAGATTTGCCGCCTGCGCACGTTTCACAACATCTTTTGGTGTCAACCAAAAACCCGCATTAGGAGAGGTCCGACCTGCACCAACAGCGAGAATAAAGTCAACCACAGTTGCACAATTATATTTTTGGAAGAAGTAAGTTAATTCCGTCTGTTTGAGTTCAATCAGATGTGCCTGCAGCAAATAACGCTGAGCTGGATCGAGTCGCAATGGATATTCCCATACATTGCGTTGCTCCTCCCCAAGATATTGAACTATCTTCTCTTGATAAGGCGAAAGGGCGAAGAAGCCGCGTTTTCCCACCACCATGCTGTCGTAGAACAATTTGGGCGCGTTGAAACCAGCAGCATCTGTGAAAAATGAAATCGCATGTTCGCGAAACTCACCTCGAGCATCGATGCCATTGAGCTTCAAAAACACGTGGCCCATCATACTCGATGGCTGACTTATATTTTCTGATGCAAATACTAAAGATACCTGATCAGCCGGTGCACGCAGTATAAATTCTTGGAAATCTGAGCACGCATCAATCGATAATTCAGGTGCTTGCAACTGTTCCCGCAACCATAAATAACGAGCAGGAAAACGACAGACATTGGCAGCATCACCAAGATACAAAAATCGTAGTGTTGCGCTTAGCTCTGCTTGTAGACTGGCATCCGATAAACTAAGAAGAAAGTCTTTACTACGAATTTGAAAACCGTCTTCATTGTAATGCAATAGCGCCGCCCAGCGCGGGTCCTGCGCCAGATTATTTTGTAGTGCTTTGTCCACAAGAGCATCGACCTCGTTGGAAGCTCGCTGTCGCTTTTGCTCGCGATGCGCATCCTTCGCTGACACAGGCTGGCATGCCAAGATCAAGCTCAGCAGCAACGAAAAAAAAGCGGCCAGATAGCCGCCTTTTTTTATGCGATTAGATGCAATTATTTGCATGAAACCACAACATTTTCAGAGTAACGCCACATTTTTTCTGTGGAATAGTCTGTGGAGGAACCGAAAGTACCACCTGTCAAAATATTGATAAAGAACTTACCATCAACGCCTTTTTCAGCAACAGTTTCTTTAGCACAGCCTTCTGTCGTTACCAAGAAAACTTTGTTCTTGTTTTCACGTGTCAAATTAACGACACCAGGTGCTTTGAAAGTTGCACCATCCACTGTACCAGTGATTTCTTTGCCATTCGATGCGGACACGTTCACTGCTTGTGTTTTGTCATTCAAAATGGATGCGCAACCAGTCATTGCAGACATTGCTACCAGCGCCGTAATCAAAGCGATTTTTTTCATTATTAATTCTCTTAATGTTGGTGTTTAAATATTTTCAATCGAAATTGAGGCGCAATTATAGCCTGCGCCGATTCAATAAAGCCACCAAAAATTAGCTTCATTTCCGAGTGGAAATCTGTTCGAATGCGAAGCAATATTGCGCCAAAAGAGGTACTACAGAAACTAAGACAGTTCCCTCAAAGCTTGTTGCAAATTCTCGAGCTTGGTGTAACCCGATGCGATCATATGCAAACCATCCTCTTTGACCACACACAAAACTGGGAAACCGCGGATTCCCCAGCGCTGAATTTGTTCAAAGTGTTGGCGCGTTTCATCGTGAGTAGATGGTGATTGTAAAGTCTCTAGATAACTCTCAAGGTCATAAGCTCCAGCACCGTCTTGATTCAAGGCCTTGACACAAACCTCTGCCAATACTGCTTCATTGGCGACATCTTTCGCTTCGGCGTAAAAAGCGTGTTGAATCGCACGGAATACCTTCAGTAGATCTCCAGCATCACCATCATCAGCCAGCAGTTTGGCGGTCACCACGGCTCTACAAGCGGGCTCGGTATTGTAGATAAAACCTGGCTTATTCATGCCAGTCATGTCGAATGGCAAACCACTGACATCGGCGACTTTCTGCCAATGCGACAAGATCATCTGACGCGTATCATCGTCCATCACTTCAATGTTATATGCACGTAAGCCACCAAGTACGATATCAAGTTGCGCGCCAGGTAATGTCTCTAGCAATTTACTCAGTTCAAGGCTAAATCCATAGCACCAAGAACACATAGGGTCGGCGATATATAAAAATTTATTCGACATGATTCCTCTTTAACGATACGTTGACACGGTGCATTGATCCGCGGCTATGCGGGATACAAAGCACCTAAAATTCGTTCGCCACGGGCACCAGTGACTTCGGCCAAATTGCCCGCGCGTCTCTGCACAAATCGCTGCGCGAGCCATGCAAAAGCGAGTGCCTCTACTTGCTCAGGCGCGACGCCCAATTCCGCTGTCGATTTCACCGGCACCTGCGGTAACTCTAGACCTAAGTTGTGCATCAGAGTGCTATTCAAAACACCGCCACCACACACATAGATTTCTGTGACGTCGACGGCGTATTGACGGATCTGATCCGCGATGGTTTTTGCAGTAAAAGCACACAGTGTGGCTTGCACATCGACAGGCGAAACACTCGCAAAATCTTGCAAAATCTGCGCTAACCAACCGAGGCGAAATAAATCGCGCCCCGTACTCTTTGGTGGAGGCATGCGCAAGAATTCTTCTTGATTTAAACGCGTCAGTAAGTCTTGATTCACGATCCCTTGCTTGGCCCATGCGCCATCTGCATCATAAGTCTTCGCCTGATGTTTCTCTATCCACGCATCCATTAAGACATTACCCGGCCCCGTATCAAAGCCAATGGTTGAGCCATCCGCATGCAGAACACTAATATTACTAATGCCGCCAATATTGACCACAACGCGGCACTGCCCTGCTCGCGCAAAAATCGCACGATGAAACGCGGGGACCAGAGGCGCACCTTGGCCTCCCGCCGCCACGTCGCGACTGCGAAAATCTGCAATGACATCGATGCCCGTCAATTCGGCCAGCAAAGCAGGATTATTGGTTTGGCGCGTATATCCCAGCTCTGGGCGATGACGTATGGTTTGTCCATGAACACCGATTGCGCAGACTTTTTCCTCACCTGAGATCGCCATCAATTGCGTAACACAATTGGCGTACACTTGAGTAATGGCGTTGGCAAACAAGGCTTCGCGATGAATCTCATCATGCCCATTCTGTTGCAATGCTAAGCCTTGCGATCGTATTTCAGCCTTAAACGGGAGATGGGAACTAGCGATTATCTGCATCGGCGCGCCATCTGTATCGGGCAAACGCACCAGCACACCATCGACGCCATCGAGGCTGGTGCCCGACATCAAGCCAATAAACAAAGAAGAATTAGGTTCGCTCACGATATTCTCAGTTCCGAAAAAAAAGCCGAACACAGGGTTCGGCTTTGATCATTTGTTAGGCTATATCGCTTAACGTGCCGCCACTCGCGCAGCCGATCCACGCTCTGGGCGAAGCAGTATGAAACGATGTTCCATATCTGCGGCCACCGTGCGGAAACGCGGCATATCATTGGCGGCTAATGCAGCCGCACTTTGAACGCTGATCGAGTTCGGATCACGCGCTTCGTTATTGACACGGAATTCGTAATGCAAGTGCGGCCCGGTTGACCAGCCAGTGGAACCAACGTAACCGATGACTTCACCTTGCATTACACGCGCACCTTTACGCATACTCGGTGCGATGCGACTCATGTGGCCATACGCAGTGCTATAGCCATTCCAGTGTTTAATAATAACCATGTTGCCGTAACCGCCTTGCACACCAGCGTGGTCGATAGTGCCATCAGCAGACGCCCGAATTGGTGTGCCAGTAACTGCTGCGAAATCAATCCCCTTGTGTTGCTTCCACTTACCAGAGATTGGATGCAAGCGCATCGAGAAACCAGAGGAAATACGAGAGAACTCCAATGGTGACTTCAAGAAAGCCTTCTTAAGTGATTTACCATCGAAGCTGTAGTAACCGCCCTCACCCGCACCTTCGTCAAACCAAACGGCTTGGAATAATTTACCGGCATTTCTAAACTCGCCAGACAACAAACGGCCTGTTTTCACCATTTCGCCGTTTTGCCAAAACGTCTCGTAGACAATATTAAAGTAGTCGCCGCGTTGCAATTTGTAGAAATCGATATTCGTTTCGAACATCTTAACGATTTGATCAGCCACTGCACCAGGGATCAATGCCTTATCGGTCGCAACGTACAAAGAGGATTGAATATCGCCAGAACGCATTTCGATGCGGCGTTCAAATTGTTCGCTGATTTCTTCGGCTTTAAACTCACCATGCTCATCGCGGGCGATCAATAAAGTTTTATTGCCTTTATTGCCATCATCTTGAACGCCGACCCGCAACCATTCGAGCAAACCGTCATCGGTAGTTTTGGCACGTACCGATTTACCTGCACGTGCTTGCATCAAAGCGCGCGCTGTAGAATCTGTTTTGATAAAGTTAGTCGCTTTCGCATCATCAACACCAAGACGCTGCAACAGTGAAGCCAAGCTATCACCACGCTGAATCTTTTCTTCTTTAATGAAGTGCTGTTGTTGCAAGATGATTTTGGCCATTTGCTCTTCCAATGAAGGCAATGGCAATTCTTGCAAGATGGTTTTAACAGGGAGATTAGAGGCATCAGGTGCCAATGGCGCAACACCTACCGCGCCGACCGCACACACGGCAAAGAACAAAGCTGTAAAGGAAATCACGCGAGATGGACGCATACTGCGTACATTTTGCACTGCTGAATGAATCACTTCCTGGGCTTTAACTTGCGTAGTTGCAGCTAGATGACGGAATTTATCGGATAAACGCATGCAATAAGTTAAAATTAGGGTTTCGCAGCCAGCTCTTGGTGGAGCGCTACGAACAGAGTGTTAGCAAACCCACTCCTTTTTATTTTTTATTAACTTAAGGTGGGGCTTCAATTTGGTCGCCTGATTGTAAAGCAAATGGCGAATAATGCAAGCAACCGATTATGGTTGCAGGCATCAAAGAATGCCACTCCTGTTACACAATATTTAGAATTAAGTTGATTTAACATAAACTTACTTTGTTGATAGCACCGCATACGTAAACACTTTATAGAAACATCATCATGACTTCGCCACAATCTACAGAAAAAGCGCCAACCGCCTCCAAACTTTTGCCACTCTCCGACGCAGTGCAGCATGCACTCGCCGTCACCAAACGTGGCGTGGACGAACTCTTGATCGAATCTGAGTTCGCACAAAAATTGGCGCGCAGTGAACAAAGTGGCAAACCTTTGCGTATCAAACTCGGTTTAGATCCCACTGCGCCTGACTTGCACTTAGGCCATACCGTGGTGCTCAACAAAATGCGCCAATTACAAGATCTTGGCCATACGGTGATTTTCTTGATCGGCGACTTCACATCGATGATCGGTGACCCATCAGGTCGCAATGCAACACGCCCACCGTTGACTCGCGAACAAATCGAAGAGAACGCGCAGACTTATTTCAAACAAGCGTCTTTAGTATTAGATGCTAGCAAAACAGAAATTCGCTACAACTCCGAATGGTGCGACGCGCTGGGTTCACGCGGCATGATTCAATTGGCATCTCGCTACACAGTGGCACGTATGATGGAACGTGATGATTTCACGAAGCGCTTCAAAGCAGGCACACCGATTTCCGTGCATGAGTTCCTCTATCCATTGATGCAAGGCTATGACTCTGTGGCTTTGCATGCCGATCTCGAACTCGGCGG
>CANHZI010000179.1 GCA_947464955.1 Oxalobacteraceae bacterium | reverse complement strand
TCAAGTCCAATTCATTCGCTGCTCGTAATGCTGCAGCATCACGGCGAATCGCTTCGGCAATCGCCAACAAAGCTTTATTTTTAGTCGCTGTATCAGCTTTGGCCATGGCACGCGAAGCTGCACGCGCTTGCTGGCCCAGGGTTTGGATATAGGTGGCGATGTCGCCGATGTTTTTTTCAGAGCTCATGTTTAGAACACTTTTAATCTATTTGTTTAAACGACCCACTGTCGCTATGCTTCGCAAAATTGCCTCACTGGGATGTTGTGCTAGGTACTTAGGATGCATTGCAAGCTCATCATCGACATGCCGAACGTGAACAACTACGCGCTGCGCCCAATTAAGCGACTTAGCGTGCCGTCAATTTGCTTTAGCAACTCGCAAACCGAGGTGCAGTAGAGCATCCCAAGCGTCGCCAGCGAACTTAGGAGCGCGCAAGCCTTTTACCATTTTGTCGATTTGTGCAGCATCTTGTAGCGCTGCTTGTAGAGTCGCGAGGCTAACACGACGTAACGCGGGTTCCATGAGTTTTTCTCTTGGTCCCCAGATGCGGTACTCTTTCAAGAGTGCACCTAAGGGGCGTCCTTGTGCGACGCCAGACTTTAATTTAAGCAGAGTACGTAACTCTTCAGCCATCGCCCATAAAACTAAAGGCAGTGCTTCGCCCTCGCCTTTTAGGCCTTCTAACATTCTGACCAAACGCGCGACATCACCGACCAACATCGCTTCATTGAGTTTGAATACGTCATAACGCGCCACGTTCAACACGGCATCGTGTATCACTTCAAAACTGAGTTTACCTTGCGGATGCAAGAGCCCAAGCTTTTGAATTTCTTGATGTGCTGCGAGTAAGTTGCCTTCAACTCGATCAGCAATAAACTCCAAACTTTGGCGATCAGCGCTTTGCCCTTGTGCACTTAAGCGTTGGCCTATCCAATTCGGCAAAGCAGCTCGTTCAATCAAGGGAATATCAATGTACACCGCGGCCTGCTGCAGCATACTTACCCATGACGCTTTTTGTGTTGCCCAATCGAGTTTTGGGAGGGTAATCAGCGTGATGTTATCAGGTGACAGATCGCGCACGTATTCTTGAAGCGCGGCGCTGCCATCCTTACCTGGCTTACCTGTCGGCATCCGCAGATCGATAAATTTTTTATCGCCAAACAGCGATTGAGATTGATTCGCGGCGAGTAGCTCGCCCCATTTGAAATAACGTTCAACCGTCAGTACTTCACGCTCCAGGAAATCTTGTGCACGTGCTGCCTTGCGAATCTTGTCCGCCGTTTCCTGCACTAGCAAATGCTCGTCGCTGGAGATGACATACATCGCCGCCAAACCTTTAGCGAGATGAGCGTCAATCGCATCGTAGCGCAGTTGCATAGTGAGCTTTCCGATTAAGTCGATGGAGTGTCCATCTTGACCACAGCCAATCGGCGCATAATCTGCTGCACCAATTCAGACTGCATATCACGGTACAACAATGTTTCTTCCGCTTCTTTTGCCAATACTTCGTTTTCTTTAAAGCTCAAATTGCGCTTTAAACTAATCGTTGTGGGTGCTAACACCTCGCGTCCTGCTTTATCACGCAAACGAAATTTGAGATTGTAAGTAAGATTAAATTCACGCACGCGACCTTGACTATTCAAAGACAAGATCGTTTTTTCGCGCGTTTCACCCAACACATCGAGCACGACTTCTGCGGTAGTCGCTTGTGAAGTGACTTCAGTCTTACCGTTAGCACGCAAATGGCGCTTCAACTCACCGCCCAAAGCTGAACTATCTGGCAAACCCACATAGATACTCTGAAACGGCAAATTGACTGCACCGCGCAATGCAAAGCCGCATGCAGAGAGAGTCACCGCGATCACTACACAGCTAAAAAATTTGACGTACCGATTCATGCTCATGGAGGCTTTCAATCTTCTACACTTGAATAATTCAAATCTTTCTTCCCGAATGCAAGCAGAAGAAAGACTCAACATCACACAACAATATTCACCAATTTTCCAGGAACAACGATAATTTTCTTCGGAGTACCTTCGATGAAACGTGCGGCACTTTCATTCGCAACTGCAGCAGCTTCGATCGTCGCTTTGTCGGCATCTTTCGCAACCTTGATGCTACCGCGCAATTTGCCATTCACCTGCACCATCAATTCGATTTCATCTTGAACCAACGCAGCCGCATCCACTTGTGGCCAAGGAGCGTCGATAATGCCGCCAAGGTCCTTCAAGTAACCAAGTTCATTCCATAATGCATGCGTGATATGCGGACAAACAGGATACAAACCACGCAACAAAATACCAAATGCTTCACGTACAGCTGCTGCAGAACCCTCTGCTTCTGACTTAAACGATTCAATTGTATTCAATAATTTCATCGCGCCAGAGACCACGGTGTTGTACTGCAAGCGATCGTAATCGCTATCGATTTGCTTTAAGGTGCTGTGCACTTCGAAACGCAGAGCTTTGACATCGGCTGCGTAATTCGCTGCTGGTGTTGCACCTGCAGCGATCGTTGCTGAGAACTTCAATGCAGTTGCCCACAAACGGCGCAAGTAACGTGATGCACCTTCAACACCACTGCTACTCCACGCTGCACTTTGATCTGGAGGGCCTGCGAACATCGTGAACAAACGTGCGGTATCTGCGCCAAACTGACTGATGATATCTTTCGGTTCTACGACGTTGTTTTTGGACTTCGACATCTTCTCAATGCCACCCATTTGCACAGGCTGTCCATCGCTTTTCAAACTAGCAGAAATTGGACGACCTTTTTCATCGTGCTGCACTTCAACTTCGTTCGGGTAGAACCAAACTTTCTTACCACTCTCTTCTTCGCGATAGAAAGATTCGTTCAACAACATTCCTTGCGTGAACAAATTCTTGAATGGCTCGTCGATCTTCACCAAACCCATGTCACGCATGGCTTTAGTCCAGAAACGCGCGTACAGCAAATGCAAGACCGCGTGTTCAACACCACCGATATACTGGTCCATCGCCATCCAGTAGTCGTTACGTTCGTCGACCATGGTTGTCGCATCAGGGCAGGTATAACGCATGAAGTACCAGCTTGAATCGACGAAGGTATCCATGGTGTCCGTTTCACGATGCGCTGGCTTACCGCATTTCGGGCAAGGCACATTCAAGAAAGCTGCATGGGTTTTTAATGGGTTACCGGAACCATCTGGAATACATTCGGTTGGCAATACCACAGGCAAATCTTCATAAGGTACTGGCACGTCGCCGCAATCATCGCAATGGATGATAGGAATTGGTGTACCCCAGTAACGTTGACGAGAAATACCCCAATCGCGCAAACGCCATGTGGTTTTCTTCTCGCCCACACCTTTGGCGACGAGGTCGGCAGCAACAGCATCGACTGCGGCTTTGTAATGTAAACCATCGTATTTGCCAGAATGAACCGTGACACATTTTTGCTTATCGCCATACCATTCAGCCCAAGCGTCGGTCGTGAAACTCTCGCCTTCCACTGCGACGACTTGTTTAATCGTGATACCGTATTTCTTCGCAAAAGCAAAGTCACGTTCATCATGTGCTGGAACACCCATCACGGCACCATCGCCATAACTCATCAACACATAGTTACCAACCCAGACTTCCACCTGTTCACCTGTCAATGGATGCGTAACGAACAAACCGGTTGGCAAACCTTCTTTTTCTTTGGTCGCCATTTCGGCTTCAGTCGTACCGCCTGCTTTGCATTCTTCGATGAACGCAGCCAACTTCGCATTATTTTTAGCGGCAACGGTAGCGATAGGATGCTCCGCTGCCACGGCACAGAAAGTCACACCCATAATCGTGTCTGGACGCGTCGTGAAGACGAACATTTTGCCGTCTTGTACCAGTGCACCCGATTCGTCTTTGATGTCATGGCTAAACGCAAAACGTACACCCTCGCTCTTACCAATCCAATTGCGCTGCATAGTGCGCACTTGATCTGGCCAGCCATCGAGTTGATCAATGCTAGACAAGAGTTCTTCCGCATATTGGGTAATGCCGAAGTAGTATCCTGGAATCTCACGTTTTTCAACGATAGCACCAGAGCGCCAGCCGCGGCCATCAATCACCTGCTCGTTGGCCAATACAGTTTGGTCAATCGGGTCCCAGTTCACCACTTGCGTCTTCTTGTAGGCGATGCCCTTCTCCAGCATCTTCAAGAACAACCATTGGTTCCAACGATAATAATCTGGATCACAAGTTGCTACTTCACGTGACCAATCAAACGCCAAGCCCAGAGGCTGCATTTGCGACTTCATGTCTTCGATGTTGGCGTAAGTCCATTCGGCAGGAGACTTTTTGTAGGCAATCGCTGCATTCTCAGCAGGCAAACCGAAGGCATCCCAGCCCATAGGCATCAATACGTTGTAACCCTTCATGCGCAACTGACGCGCCAGCATGTCGTTAATCGTGTAGTTACGCACGTGGCCCATGTGGAGTTTGCCCGATGGGTAAGGCAACATTGAGCAGGCGTAGTATTTCCCTTTGGGGAAACGTGGATCATTTTCTACCGTTTTAAACGCATTAGATTCCGTCCAATGTTGCTGGGCGGCTTGTTCAACTTCTGCTGGGCTATATTTTTCTTGCATGACAATTCAACGATGAAATAAATGTCTCGTACTTCCTATGTCAGCGTTGGTCTTAGCAACAAACAAAGAAAGAAACTGAAGACGACAAAAATGAGATTGAGCCTCTCATCTCAAGCAAAAACTTAAGACAAAGTAAATATTGCAAAACGAGTTCCGAACTCGTGATTATAAGGCTAAAGCGCCCTATACAGAGAGAAAGAGACGGGAAACGGCCTAAAAATAGGTGTTTTTATCGGCAAACATAGGCAAGCCGTGCAGCCGTGCTCTAGATGCGAGTGAGGACGCTGGGGAAATAGAATGCATAGTGCCGGAAAAACGAGGCGTAGAACGAGAACTAAGCTAGCGTACTACCGACAACTAGGGCTTAGTCGCACCCTTTTTAGAAGTACTTGGTGCCTCTGGAGACGTCGCAAATCCGAGCTTGGTCAAGCCCATAGTCTGTGCACTGGCCATCACTTTGGCAATAGTTTCGAAACGTGTGTCTTTATCTGCACGCAAAACAATCTCCGGCTGAACTGGAAGTTTGGCTGACAACGCCAAACGCTCATCAACGCCTTTAAGATCGACTAATTCCGCATCCCAATAAATTTTGTCATCCGCTGCAAAAGAAATACTGACCATATTCGACTGCTTCACCAGCACTTCCGCGTTTGCTTTTGGTAAATCAAGTTTGACGGCATGGTTCAATAGCGGTGCGGCAATAATGAAGATCACCAACAACACCAACATCACATCAACCATTGGCGTCACATTGATGTCAGACATGGCATTCATCGGCTTACCTGAACGACCACCTAAACCATTAAACTGTCCAAAAGCCATCACGCTATCCTTAGGCAGTTTTACTCAAATGCGAATGGAGATCGAAGGCAAAACCATCTAGCTCAGCAAAAGTAATGCGATTGACTCGATTAAACGCGTTGTAGGCCAATACAGCAGGAATCGCCACCATTAAGCCCAAACCTGTCATCACCAAGGCCTCACCCACTGGACCGGCGATCAGATCAATTTGGATCGCAGTGCTACCTGAAACGGCCGTGAGCGCATGATAGATTCCCCACACCGTACCGAGCAAACCTACGAAAGGAGCGGTTGCACCAATCGACGCCAATAGCGTTAAGCCAGATTCCAAACGTACCGTCACGCGATTTAGCTCTTGACGTAAAACTCGCGTCAACACATCTGAAGGCTCAGTTTTTGCCATCATCGTACTTGCTCGATGTTGCACCGAGGCGGCCTCTGACCCTTTTTTTGCAAGCGGCAAATAGACGTTTTCGAGATCGACAACATCAAGAATCATCAACGCATCTTCCATCGTTGGCGCTTCCCAAAAGCGATTGATTTCGGGCGCACTGCGGCGAATACGCCAAAACACCCAAGATTTCGCAAAAATGGTGAACCAACTAACGAAGGACATCAAGATCAACACAAAGGCAACAGCACGACCTAATTCGTCTAACTGCGCCCAATATTGAGAAATGGAAACTGGCATCAAATAATCTCTATGTCAGATGAAAGTTTGAATGAAACAAATACGATTAACGCAAACCGAGCACGTCATACATGTCGTACAGACCAGTCTTTTTATCTGCGAGGAAGCGCGCTGCACGCAAACTCCCATGTGCATAGGTCACCCGACTGGAAGACTTATGAGTAATCTCTACTCGCTCACCAATTCCAGCAAATAAGACGGTGTGGTCGCCAACAATGTCGCCGCCGCGAATAGTAGCAAAGCCGATTGATGAAGGATCGCGTTCACCCGTTACACCTTCACGAGCAAACACACCCACTTCATTCAAATCACGACCGATTGCATCGGCAATCACTTCACCCATTTTAAGCGCTGTACCAGAAGGCGCATCCACTTTATGGCGATGATGTGCTTCGATAATTTCAATGTCGTAGCCGTGGGAGAAACTCTTAGCGGCCATTTCAAGCAATTTCATTGTCACATTGACGCCGACACTCATGTTCGGTGCAAACACAATCGCTGTTTTTTCGGCGGCTTTTGCAATTGCGGCTTTACCAGCCTCATCGAAACCGGTCGTACCAATAATCATTTTGATGCCATGAGCAGCGCAGTATTCAAGATGATGCAAGGTACCTTCTGGACGAGTGAAGTCAATGAAATATTCGGCTTGCGCCAAACCTTTCGCCAAATCCGACTCAATCTTAATTCCAGTGTCCTTACCTAAGATCAAGCCGGGATCAGAACCAAGCGCTGGGGACTGCGCTACATCCAAGGCCCCGACGAGACTTGCGTCATCTGCCGCCAATATCGTTTCAACCAACATCTTACCCATGCGACCAGAGGCACCGGCCACCGCAATTTTCATAGCAGACATGCTTTACTCTTTATTTTTTCTTTGGAGTTTCAGAAGAATTTGTATTTTCATTACGTGTCGCAATCGCGGCAGTCGTGATATGCGCTAAGTATTCCTTCTCAGTTGGCAATACACCACCGTCAAATTTCTCGACTGTATTGTTCTTAAAATAGATCGCCAACTTACTTGTCACCACTTCGCCATTCGGTTTTTGCAGGCGGAAAGGATAGTCCCAACGATCCTCATGGAACATATCTGTCAACAAGGCCGTACCGAGCAAAAAGCGTACTTGCTCGCGTGTCATACCTTCTTTGAGCTGACTCGCCATTTCTTGCGAAACGAAATTTCCTTGTTGAACAGTAATACGGTAAGGCGTGATAAAGCCGAATAAGCGATCTAAGCCAGTTGGCTTAATGATTTGCGTACTATTTGGATCAGTATTTGTCGTATTCGCTACAGGAGCACTCGTGCTCGCGCAGCCGCTTAAAGCCGCAACCAATGGCAAGGCAACGAAGCTTACCAATTTACTACGGGACTTTTTCAAGGAAAACAATGACATGGAAAACCTCAGTTTTTTTATGGTAAATCTGTCGAAGCGCTACAGATCAGATAACATATCGAAAATATTTACCAAGCTTTAAAACCCTATATCATAAAGCACTTAGCCTTATTTTGACTGAAAACATGACAAATAACTCTCCAGATCTCAAAGCCAGCGGCCTGAAAGCGACCTTGCCACGTCTGAAAATCTTGGAAATCTTCCAAAACAGCGCGGTTCGCCATCTCACGGCTGAAGACGTATATAAGATTCTGTTGACCGAGAATATGGATGTCGGCTTGGCGACGGTCTATCGTGTTCTCACGCAATTTGAGCAGGCTGGTCTCTTACACCGCAACCACTTCGAGACGGGAAAAGCGATCTTCGAACTCAATGAGGGCTCACATCACGACCATTTGGTGTGCTTAGATTGCGGAAAAGTAGAAGAATTTTTCGACGAACAAATCGAGAAGCGTCAACACGATATCGCCAACGAACGTGGCTTTAAAATTGCTGAACATGCGTTGGCCCTGTATGGGAACTGCACCAAGGCCAACTGCGAACATCGCAAAACAAAATAAACGAACTCAGCTAAACTCAGCTAACTCAGCGGCCAATTATCCTTGATTGGCAGCTGCTTGCGCTCTAGCGGCGCGCACTTTTGTTGCGACACCCTGTATCGTATCAAGTACTTTTTTCGCATTAAACGGCTTAATGATGTAACCGCTAATGCCACTTTTCACCGCTTCGGATACCGTATCTTGATCTTTATTGGCAGTGACCATCAAGATCATGACATCAGGCATTACCATACGAATACTACGTAAGGCTTCGATACCGCTCACTTTGGGCATCACAACGTCAAGCAAGATGATGTCGGGCTTGAGCCGGGTCGCCATTTCTAGCGCACTATCGCCGTCCAATGCTTCGCCAACGACGTTATAGACTTCGTGACGCAGAATCACACGCAAGGTTTCGCGCGTCATATCATTGTCGTCGACAATGAGCACCGAGATGTCTTTATTTTCCGCCATATTCTTACCAGTCCCTGTTTTTTAAAAAAGCATTGCGACTAGATTCGCTTTGTACACATTCAAAGTTTAATGGTTCAAGGCATTTGACAATAATTTTGCCGTGATATCAACAATGGGAATCACTCTTTCATAGGCCATACGCGTTGGCCCGATCACACCAAGTGTACCCACGACCTTACCATTA
>CANHZI010000178.1 GCA_947464955.1 Oxalobacteraceae bacterium | reverse complement strand
CTTTGTTCGCGCCTGCTTTTCCGCCGCAAATACGTATTTGCAAACTGTAAAGGCTATAATTGCGCGCTATGAATTTACTCAAAACTTTAGCTGCCATTAGCAGTATGACCAGGTTGTCGCGCATCACTGGCTTGATTCGTGATGTCATGTTTGGTGCGTTTTTTGGTGCCACCGCGACCATGGATGCTTATGTGCAGGCATTCAAAATTCCTAATTTCTTTCGTCGTCTGTTTGCGGAAGGCGCTTTCTCACAAGCCTTTGTGCCGATTCTCGCTGAATATCGTAACGCCAGTACGGAAAACGAAACCAAGGAGTTGGTGGACCACGTGGCGACCGTGTTGGTGTGGGCTTTACTGTTGACCTGCGTAGTCGGTGTCGTTGGTGCGCCAGTATTGGTCTTTATGTTTTCTTCGGGGTTTTGGGGGACCTCGAAATTTGATTTAACCGTCAACCTCACTCGCATCATGTTCCCGTACATCGGCTTCATGTCTCTGGTCGCATTGTCGAGCGGGGTGCTCAATACCTGGCGCCGTTTCAAAATCCCCGCATTTACGCCTGTGCTGTTGAATCTTTGCTTTATCGTTGCAGCGTATTTTTCAATGGATTGGTTTGGCACAGAGAAGCAAATCTATGCGTTAGGCTGTGCAGTTTTTGTCGGTGGGCTTTTGCAATTGGCGATACAGATTCCATCTTTGATTCAAATCGGCATGCTGCCGCGAATTTCAATGAATCCGGCATTCGCCTTGCGTGATCCTAAGGTACGCCGTGTGTTGCGGCAAATGGCGCCTGCGGTGTTAGCTGTTTCTGCGACACAGATCAGCATTATGATCAATTCGACTTGGGCCTCTTTCCTGCCTGATGGAAGCGCATCGCAGCTTAATTTTGCAGATCGCTTAATGGAGTTTCCCTCCGCCATGTTAGGTGTGGCTCTGGGAACTGTGCTTTTGCCCAGTCTTTCTTCCGCTAAAGCGAACGGTGACCAAAAAGAGTATTCTGATTTGCTCGACTGGGGTTTGCGTTTGACTTGTTTGCTGGCCTTGCCAGCAGCAGTTGGTTTGTTGACCTTATCTGATGCCTTAACCGCCACTCTATTTCATGGTGGTAAATTTGATGCGCACGCGGTACACGAAACCGCGAAAGCCGTGGCGGCATATGGCGTTGGTTTGACGGGTTTGATTTTGGTCAAAATTTTGGCGCCAGGCTTTTATGCGCAGCAGGACATTCGTACCCCAGTCAAAATCGCGATGATCGTGCTCTTTGTCACGCAAGTATTGAATGCAGTCTTCGTACCATTCATCCATCAAGCAGGCCTTGCTTTGTCGGTCGGTTTGGGGGCGTGTGTGAATGCGGCAATGCTTTACTTTGGTTTGCGTAAACGGGGACTATACACACCGAAAGCAGGGTGGATGAGCTTCTTTTTGAAGCTGGTAGTGGCGCTTGTTTTGATGGGTGGTTTAGCCTTCGTTTTGTCGATGCAGGTCGATTGGCTGGCAATGCAGAGCCATCGTTTGCTGCGCGCAGCGATGATGGGCGGCATTATCATTGCGTGTATGCTGCTTTACTTTGGCGCATTGTTTGCACTCGGCTTTCGTCTGCGCGATTTCCGCAAAGTTTCAGGTTAAGCTACACCTAAATTCGAGACGATTCGAAACACCTGTAGATAAGAAAAGCCGCTCAATTCCGAGCGGCTTTTTTGCTTTACGGTTGTGGCAGTCGCTTAGCCGCCAATTGCTTCCCAACGTTCTAACGCTGCCAATAACAATTCATCGATCTCGGCAAAGCGATCATTGAGCATCTTGACGTCTTCTGGTGTCGCTTTTTTATAAAATTCACTATCAGCTAATTTGGCAGATATCGAGGCTTGTTCTGCTTCTAGCGCAGAGATTTTACCTGGTAGTTCTTCTAACTCTTTTTGCTCTTTATAGCTCAGTTTCTTCGGCTTTGCTTCGGCCTTTGGTGTTGGGGCAGCCATGGTGCTAACAGGTGTTACAGCTTTGTTCTCAACTTTCGCTTTGGCTGGTGCTGCAACCGCTTTACCTGCTGGGGAATTTTTATAGGTTTCCCAATCGGTATAGCCACCGATGTATTCCTTCCACACGCCTTCGCCCTCAGATGCAATCACTTGCGTCACCACATTGTCGAGGAAAGTCCGATCATGGCTGACTAAGAAAACTGTACCTTCGTAGTCTTCCAAGAGTTCTTCCAAAAGCTCTAGAGTATCGATGTCCAGATCGTTGGTCGGTTCGTCGAGTACCAGGACATTCGCTGGCTTTGCAAACAAGCGCGCTAACAACAAACGATTTCGTTCACCGCCCGACAAGGTCTTCACCGGTGAGCGCGCGCGTTCTGGTGCGAACAAGAAATCACCGAGATATGACATCACGTGCTTACGTTGGCCATTAATTTCGACGAAATCACTACCCGGTGAAATCGTTTCAGCCAAACTCACTTCTTCGTTCAATTGCGTACGCATCTGATCGAAGTAGGCGATCTGCAATTTGCTACCTTGTTTGACCGTACCGCTGTCTGGTTGATCTTCACCCAAAATGAGTTTAAGCAAGGTCGTTTTACCAGCACCGTTTTGACCGATGAGACCAATCTTATCGCCACGCAGAATAATGCTAGAGAAGTCTTTAACGATCTCTTTAGGACCAAAGCTCTTGTAGATATTCTCGAGCTCTGCCACGATTTTTCCTGAGCGTTCACCCGTGGTGACATCAAGGCGCACTTGACCCTGCTGTTCACGACGCGCGGCGCGTTGAAGGCGCAATTGTTCAAGGCGTTTCACGCGACCTTCATCACGCACGCGACGTGCTTTCACACCTTTACGTATCCAAATTTCTTCTTGCGCCAAAAACTTATCAAATTTCGCGGCTTCCACTTCTTCGATCTCTAACTGTTCTGCTTTGCGTGTTTGATAGGTCGTAAAGTTGCCTGGGAAAGAAGTGATCTTGCCGCGATCCAATTCAATAATGCGCGTTGTTACATTATCTAGGAAGCTACGATCATGCGTAATAAATAAAACGCTGCCTTTGAAATCTTTGAGCAAGCCTTCTAGCCATTTGATCGATGAGAAATCCAAATGGTTGGTCGGTTCATCGAGCAATAATACGTCTGGTGTACTGACCAAAGCGCAGGCGAGGGCGACGCGTTTTTTCATACCACCAGACAAGGTGCTCATCACCGCATCTTTGGATAGATTCAATTTATCCAACGTGGTTTCGACCGTATTGCCCAAACTCCAAGCGTTAGCCGCATCGAGCTGCACTTGAATATCATGCATGCGCTCCATCAAGGCTTCATCATTGTCGCCGCCAAACTGTCCCGTCAAAGCTTCGTATTCTTGTAGCAGCTTAGGTAATTCACCAAGGCCAGAGGCGACAGCATCAAACACCGTCATATCAGGATCAAATTGCGGTTCTTGTTCGACGTAGGCGATCTTAATATTTTGTTGCATGACCAATAGGCCATCGTCGAGTTTAAAACGACCTGCGATGATCTTGAGTAAAGAGGATTTACCCGTGCCATTACGACCGATCAAGCCGACGCGTTCTGATGTTTCTAAAGAAAACTCAGCATGATCAAGGAGAGCTACGTGGCCAAAGGCCAGTTGCGCGTTACTAAGAGAGATGACTGCCATAAGATACTTCTGTCGAGCTAAAGAGAGCCGATGCGGGTAAAAGAATGAAAAATGCGGAAAGGCGCTATTGTACGCGAGAACGCCCGCTGATTGATTGTTATCCTGCCCTCAGGTAAGATGGCGGGCTTCGTTAGGCGTCTGGTTTAACGAAGCGAGGGTAAGTAGAAAAGTTCTTCATCGGGGACAAGGCAAGGCGGTTCCCACAGCAATACACAGTTATTGCGAGGACAACCAACACCGCATTGCGCCTGATTAAGGAGTTTGCGACTTACCCGAATGTCTCTCCGTAGCACAATGGATAGTGCACATGCCTCCTAAGCGTGGGATACAAGTTCGATTCTTGTCGGAGGGACCAGTGCTATTTCCTTTTTAGACTCAATCTGTAAAACCCCGTCACATTTAATTTAAGCCATATTTGCATCTAGGCATGCTGAGATCTTTATGGTTTAATTGGCTGTAAATAGTTGGCTATATTGCAAGGTAAAATGCGTATGGTTCCTTGAATATTTTGAGACTCTGTTCGTGATCTTCCAATGAACGTTGGTCTTTTATCTCTTTTTTTGCATGTGATGTTTGGAGTGAAGAATGTATTCCGACCGTAAACCTAGTCCCTCTAAAGCACAATTTTTCTTCCACATTACCATCGTGTTTTTGATCTTGATATGTTCCTGTAAAGTCGGAGCCGAGCAAATTCGAAAAAATAGCGAAGCGAAAAATCGTCAAGGAACTCTGAGTTTGCTATATCAAGGTAGCCCGCGATCAATCAAGACAGATGACGAGAAATCTGAAAAAGAGCTATTCGACTTGGTAGAAAATAAGATTAACCCATACGCCTTAGCAGTTGGCGAAGGTGGCGTGGTCTATGTTAGTGACCGTGACCACAGTCAGATAAAACTTATCGGGCCGGACCGGAAATTGAGCGTGGTTGCTGGAAGCTATGGTGAACAAGGTTTTGGCTTCAGAGATGGTAAAGCCTTGCAAGCAAAGTTTCACTCGATACGCGGAATTTCATTCGATCGTCGAGGAGATTTGTTGATTTCAGATCTCCACAATGGATTGATTCGTCGCCTTGACGTTGACGGTAGCGTCTCAACTTTTGCAGGAAATATAGGTGCGAATGAAAATATCGACGGATATAGATCTAAAGCGACGTTTAGGAAACCAACGAGTTTGGTTGTTGATTCAACTGGACAAGTGTTTGTGATTTCACGTGGAAGCCTTCGAAGGATTGGGGTAGATGGAAACGTAAATACACTTATTCCTGATTGTGATGAATTAAGAAATACATCCCTAATACTTATTTCTCAGCAGCATTGTATGAAAGATTTGAATGCGATTGCATTGGATGGATCTGGTCATATAGTTTTTGTTGATGGACCTCGAATAGGAAAAGTTTCAAGCGATGGTGAAATTTCGATTCTCGCTCATTTGTCAGAAGAGACAGTGTACAAAGACGTTAAAAATTTTGAACACCGATTAGGTACTGATCTAAAGGCTATTTTTGAAGGAGATGTGCTCAGAGTACTTCATGAGCCGAAATCGATTGCATTTGACGAGGATAGAAATATTTACTTCACGATGAATCAAACTGTTCGACGATTGAATCGAGACGGCAGCGCGACTGTTGTCGCAGGAAAGATAGGGAAGAAGGGGCATCGAATGGGGCGGGATAGCCTCTTGGATAACCCAAGTGCGTTGACATTTTTATCTGCGAAAAAATTTGTTTTGTTAAGTGGGAATGCGATCGTAGAGCTCAATTTAAGTAATTGAGCAACGAGACGCCTTTCAAAAGTAGAGCAAAGTAAGGAATTCCTAAGCGCACAGTTTTTGAGATCCACCATCTTTCTGAAATAAAGAAGCGATGTATTAGAGTGGGGCGCCAATTATGGTTTATTTTCATACGTTTTTCTGGCTAGCTTTAACATGCCAGAAAAGATAAAAAGATATTCTTAATTTGAAGGGAAAGGAATGACGTTCATCACTGAGAAAATAACTCGAGAGGAACTAATAGCGAGTTTTCCAGATAAGTATAGGGTTATTGAAGAGTGCCTTCCATTTGGAGGGAGATTCGCAGCGCCAATTCGCAGCTGGATAACGGATCGCAATCGCGATACGTACATCTTAATGGTGAATTGTGGTTCGGGAAGAGAGTCTGATGACTATTTAATTTTGTTTATGCATGATGACTACGTAATTCTTCATATCGAGACTGACTCTTATTTTTCTTGGATGGGCGGAAGAGCGTTGGCGGAAGTCGTATTTAGATCTGAACAGATTGACCTTAAAGTCGATGAGATTCAGGCGATGATAAATGACGCATTAAATGGGAGTGGATCCTATGGTGCCCATGATCGTTCTTCTCCTTCAAGAGCTGATTTGATCATATCGTTTTCGAAAGGAAGTAAATAATTCCAGCGGGGGATTGAAAATTTTTGAGGTCGAATTTTGGTGCAATGAGTTATTCGACTTGGCTGATCTAGAATAATATTGCTGTAGGGAAGTTTTAGACCTCTCTATTTCTTGTCCCTGATTTCCCCTTTTGTAAACACCCTCGTCAAATTCTGTGCTTTCTATGCAATTGACTCTGCTTTGGCGTTTCTTGTGATGGCTAATTCGGGTAGGATGTTGGTCTAAGTTGAAAGTTAAATGACAGCTCTGCATTCATGATAGAAATGACAAAGTGATATTTACTCTTTGCGTTGTATCAAGAGGCATTGAGGCGAAGTTGGCATAATTCGCCCTTGATTTTCAAATTTCCAATTTAAGTCAAAATAAATTAAGAATTAGTTCAAAAACTATTACAAAATCACCGAGAGAATATTATGGCAAAAGCAGCTTTTCAATGGGAAGACCCGCTCTTACTCAGCTCCCAATTAACGGAAGATGAACGCATGGTGCAAGAAGCTGCACGTGTGTACTGCGAAGAAAAATTGGCACCGCGTATTTTGGATGCCTTCCGCAATGAGCGAACCGACCCAGCGATTTTCCGCGAAATGGGTGAGTTGGGCTTGCTTGGTTCTATGATTCCAACCGAATACGGTGGCGCTGGCTTGAACTATGTTTGCTACGGTTTGGTGGCGCGTGAAGTGGAGCGTATCGACTCGGGCTACCGTTCTATGATGAGTGTGCAATCTTCTTTGGTGATGGTGCCGATCAACGAATTTGGTAGCGAAGCGCAGAAGAAAAAATATTTGCCAAAATTGGCGACAGGTGAGTGGATCGGTTGCTTTGGTTTGACTGAACCGAACCATGGCTCTGACCCTGGCAGCATGGTGACACGTGCAAAAACGGTGGATGGCGGTTACCTGTTGAGTGGATCCAAAATGTGGATCACCAATAGCCCTATCGCTGATGTATTCGTGGTGTGGGCCAAGACAGATGATGGCCGTATTCGCGGTTTCATTTTAGAAAAAGGCTGGGAAGGTTTAACTGCACCAGCTATTCACGGCAAAGTTGGTTTGCGTGCTTCGATCACGGGTGAAATCGTGATGGATGAAGTCTTCGTACCAGAAGAAAACTTGATGCCGCACGTAGAAGGTTTGAAAGGCCCATTTACCTGCTTGAACTCTGCGCGTTATGGTATTGCTTGGGGTGCATTGGGTGCAGCTGAGTTCTGCTGGCACACAGCGCGTCAGTACACGATGGATCGTTTGCAATTTGGTAAGCCGTTGGCGGCCAATCAATTGGTGCAAAAGAAGTTAGCCGATATGCAAACAGAAATCACTTTGGCCTTGCAGGGTTGCTTGCGTTTGGGACGAATGAAGGATGAAGGTACGGCAGCAGTGGAGATTACTTCCATCATGAAGCGCAATTCCTGCGGTAAGTCTTTGGATATTGCTCGTACTGCGCGCGATATGCTCGGTGGCAATGGTATTTCTGATGAATTTGGCATTGCTCGTCATTTGGTGAACTTAGAAGTGGTCAACACTTATGAGGGTACGCATGACATTCACGCTTTGATTCTCGGCCGCGCCCAAACTGGCATTGCGGCATTCTAATCTAGCAGATGGCCTAGCGCTGGCGTGAAAGCTAGGCCTTAGCATGGTTTATAATAGAGGGATGGCGGCTACTGCTGCTGTCCCTTTTTCTTTTTGCTAAACCGTCTTGAGACGATAGAGAATCGCCGTGACTTTCATACAAAAACTTTCCCAAGCTTGGACCGCCAACAATTCTTTATTGTGCGTAGGGCTTGATCCTGATATTAAGAAGTTTCCGGCTGAATTAGCGCAGCAGCCCGACGCGATTTATGCATTTTGTAAAGCGATTGTCGATGCGACTGCCGACCTAGCCTGTAGTTTTAAACCGCAAATTGCCTACTTCGCTGCCTTGCGCGCCGAAGATCAGTTAGAAGCGATTTGCCGTTACATCAAAACGACTTACCCGCAGATTCCGATTGTATTGGATGCAAAGCGCGGTGATATTGGTGCGACTGCTGAACAGTATGCTCGCGAAGCTTTTGAACGCTATGATGCCGATGCGGTGACGGTCAATCCTTACATGGGTTTTGATTCGGTTGCACCTTATCTTGAATGGAAAGATCGCGGCGCGATTGTGTTGTGTCGTACTTCAAATGCAGGTGGTTCAGATTTGCAGTTTTTAGATGTCGGTGGCAAGCCTTTGTATCAACACGTCGCGCACTTGGTCGCTGATAAATGGAATAGCAATGGCCAATGTGCTTTGGTGGTTGGCGCCACCTTCCCGAATGAGATCGCACAAGTACGTGCATTGATAGGTGATATGCCTTTATTGATCCCTGGTGTGGGTGCGCAGGGTGGCGATGTCGAATCAACTGTTAAAGCTGGCCGCACTGCAAATGGAACAGGGATGATGATTAACTCTTCTCGCGCGATTCTATATGCTAAATCAAATGGCGATGAAACCTATGCGCAAGCGGCACGACGCGTGGCTCTGGAAACGCGTGATGCAATCAATTTGTATCGTTAATTTGTACCGATGATTTGTATTGATCATTCGTATCGATAGTCGGTCAATGTAATAATAGCAGTATTAAAAAACGCCGGCATGCCGGTAATGCCGTTCAGTTAAGACTGAGCGGCATTTTTTTATTTGGGACTTGTAAACGTTCCACTATCCTGTTAACCTTCGTCGCCATGCTCGACGAACCCATTCATTTCT
>CANHZI010000177.1 GCA_947464955.1 Oxalobacteraceae bacterium | reverse complement strand
GTTAAACTACCGAGTTCGCTACGGCACCCACACCAGTTAGTTTGTTTTCTCATGACCACTTCCAGTATCAAGACTAGCCGTTTGGCTCAGTACATCGCTTTGACCAAGCCGCGCGTGACACAGCTCGCGGTGTTTTGTGCCGTCATCGGTATGTTTCTGGCAACGCCAAGCCTGCCCGATTGGCGTGTGGTACTAGCAGCGACGGTGGGTATTTGGCTACTCGCAGGCGCCGCTTTTGCTGTGAATTGCCTCGTTGAACGCGAAATCGATTCACGCATGGCACGTACTGCTCGCCGCCCTAGTGCTCAAGGTGAAATAAGCGCGAAGCATATTCTTATTTTCTCGACCGTGATTGGCGGTTTGGGGATGTGGATTTTGTACACTTTGGTGAACCCGTTGACGATGTGGTTGACCTTTGTCACCTTTGTCGGTTACGCCGTGATTTATACCATCATTTTGAAGCCAGCTACTCCGCAAAATATTGTCATCGGTGGCCTGTCAGGCGCTATGCCGCCGGCTCTGGGTTGGGCAGCGATCGCAGATGATGTGCCAAAACAAGCATGGCTTCTGGTCTTAATTATTTTCGTTTGGACCCCACCGCATTTCTGGGCTTTGGCTATGTATCGTCGTGACGATTACGCTAAATCAGGTTTGCCGATGCTACCGATTACACACGGCCCCGAGTTCACGCGTTTTCATATCTGGCTCTACACCATCGCTTTATTCGCAACGACCATGCTGCCATATGCGATTCATATGAGTGGTTTGATCTATCTTGTCAGTGCGATTGTATTGGGCTTGGGTTTCCTTTGGTACGCTTGGCGTATCTACCGCCACTACGATGATTTATTGGCGCGTAAAACCTTTACATTTTCCATCGTTTATTTGTCCTTGTTGTTCCTAGCTTTGTTGGTTGACCATTACTTTCGGTTTTGAGCATGAAAACTTTTCTACAGCGCAGTAAGAATGTCGTCGCTTGGGGCATTATCATCGCGGCCTCTCTAAGCCTCATCGCGTGCGACAAAGGCGGGGCTAAGAAACAAACAGAAGCATTTTTGAATACGGATTTGACCGGCCTTGATTACGTTAAAGACTTCTCTTTAACCGATCAGAATGGGCAAGTACGAACTTTGAAAGATTTTAAAGGCAAAGCTGTTATTGTCTTTTTCGGCTACACCCAATGCCCAGATTTTTGCCCAACTACTTTAGTTGAGATGTCGAATGTTATGAGGCAATTAGGGCCTCAGGCCGATAAGGTGCAAGTACTGTTCATCACAATTGACCCTGAACGCGATACACAAGAACTGCTCGCGAGTTATGTACCTAACTTTGATAAACGTTTTCTTGGTTTACGCGGTGACGTAGCAACTACCCAAAAGGTCGTTAAGGATTTCAAGGCTTTCTTCCAAAAGAGCCCGGGAAAAACCCCTGATAGTTATACAATGGACCACACAGCGGCGAGCTACGTGTTTGACCCAGAAGGGCGCATTCGTTTGTATATTGCCTATGGTCAGAAATCAGAGGCAATCGCGCATGATGTAAAAATCTTGCTGCAGTAATCGAGACGCAAGAAACAAGTCATCAAAAACAAAAACGGCACTGAAACAGTGCCGTTTTCTTTTGTGTCGAATTATCGCGACAGACTTGCGATCAATTAGTTAAAGCTAATCAACGCAGTTTTCATTTTCTTCAAAGCCGCGCTTTCAATTTGGCGAATACGTTCAGCAGAAACACCATATTCATCGGCCAAATCATGCAAAGTCGCGCCAGAACCATCATCGTTTTTCAACCAGCGTGATTCGATAATATGACGTGAGCGTGGATCGAGCTTTGCCAAGGCAGTTTCCAAACCTTCACTTTGCAAACGATCGTATTGCTGTGCTTCGATGATATTGGTTGGCTCTTCTGCATCTGTCTTGAGATAAGCGATAGGTGCGAATTTTTCATCTTCGTCATCGCTAGAACCATCGAGTGCGACATCACGCCCCGACAAACGCATTTCCATTTCGATCACGTCTTCGCGTTTGACGTCAAGCTTGCTCGCCAAACTATCGATTTGTGCAGGCGTCATGGAATCGAGGCCTTCTTTATTGCTACGCAGATTAAAGAACAATTTACGTTGTGCTTTGGTCGTCGCGACTTTCACTAGGCGCCAGTTTTTCAAAATGTATTCGTGCATCTCCGCTTTGATCCAATGCATAGCATAGGACACTAAGCGAACGCCTTGGTCTGGATCGAAACGTTTGACCGCTTTCATTAAGCCGATATTGCCCTCTTGGATCAAATCGGCGTGTGGCAAACCGTAACCGAGGTAGCCGCGAGCGATCGAGACCACCAAACGCAGATGGGACATAACCAATTGCTGGGCAGCGGCCAGGTCATTATTATTTTTGAGGCGAGTCGCGAGATCAGTCTCTTCTTCATGCGACAGCATAGGCAAACGATTGACCGCCGAAATATAGGCATCAATATTGCCCAGTGTGCCGGTAAACCCCAGAGCTAAAGCGGTGCTGTCCGATGGACGCAAAATGCCTTGTGCTGATGTTTGTGTCATGTTTCCTCCTGATATCAATCAGATTGTTTCCGTAATGCTAAGGCCCGAAATAGAAATGAGGCCTTCGAATTCTTATATTAGCACTCAATTGGGATGAGTGCTAATAATCTGTTCGTTTTTGGGTTTTTCAAGTAGTTCAGTTCAAAATATTTGCAAAAAATTTAATGAACTGAGGCGTAGACGCTATTGAAATCGACTTGGAGCGGAAGAACAACGGTAAAAACTTGCCCTTTTTGCTCAGGGCAAGCTTTTCTTTATCAGATGAAGGTGATTATTGAGGCAGCTTGGCGAGCTGACGACGAACCGATAGGTAGGCACCCGCCCAGCCTAGTAATTTACTGACGACCAGTAATGCCAAGCTTGGTAACAGTCCTAAAGGGCTCAAATGGAACTCAGATGCATAGAGTTTCGCGAAATCTGCGATTGCTTGATTTAATGGTTGCAATGAGAGTGCAACCAAACCTAGTGCAACAAGTCCTGAGAAGATACCCATGAGCGCGCCAGTATAGTAGTAAGGCTTATGGATAAAGCTGTTGGTCGCCCCGAGCAAGCGACTTACGCTAATCTCAGCTTGATGCGACAAGACTTGTAGGCGTGTAGCGTTAAATACGACGACGATGACAACGACACCCAAGGTGCCGGCGAGAAACAGCAAGGCTAGCTCCAAAATGTGCATCAAAGCCGCCAATCGTTTTACCCATGCGGAGTCCACTTGCACCACATCAACGCCGTCTACACCACGAAGCTGGGCGCTCAATTGTTCGACTTTATCGGCATCGTCCGCAGACATGGCAATCACATAGGCGTCGGGTAAGGGATTGCCACCTAGCGTTGAGAGTACTTCAGCCAAGCTCGATGTACTCTCCATGCTGGCCAGTGCTTTGTCCTTGGAGACGAAATTAACTTTGGCATTGACCTTCGCCTCTTTTAATAACTTCTTGATTGGCGTTCCTAAATTGGCGGCGTCCACACTTGCCACTGAGGTTTTTAAGAACACACTGATTTCAGGCTCGATCGACAGTTGCGAGGCAATCGGTCTTAGGTTTTGAATGACGGTCAAACCAGCAATCGGTAGTGCTAATGCGATGGCGACGACCAACACATTAAATAGAAAGTTACCAGGGGCGGCGCGTAAGTGCTTCAGTGCACCATTGATTGCATACATATGTTGTCGGAACCAATTTGTCATAGTGTCAGAAATCTCGAAAATTAGGCAGCGGCAGCGGAAGTCCAGGCATCAGTCACTTCACCCTTGTTGAGGTAAATCACGCGATTGGCTTGGTCGAGGAATTGCTCATCATGGCTAGAAATAATGCAAGTCACACCCGAGCGTTGAAATGCGCGCAAAGCCTCGATCACGATCATGGCATTTTCTCTATCGAGATAGGCAGTAGGCTCATCGGCCAAAATAATCTGCGGACGATTGACGATGGCGCGGGCAATCATCACACGTTGCTGTTCCCCGCCAGACAATGCCAGTGGTGATGAATGTGCTTTGTCGAGCATGTTGAGTCGCTCTAAAGCAGCACTGGCACGGGTTTGTGCATCCGCAGTCGACTCGCCAACGACGATCATAGGCAACATGACGTTACTCAGAACATCGCGATCGAGCAACAAGCCTTGACCTTGCAGTATCAGACCAAGCTTGCGACGTAGATACGGCAAGCTACCGCTCTTGAGTTTACTGATATCTTGACCGTTCATCATGACCGCGCCTGTGCTTGGCTTTTCCATGCCAGCGATCATCTTTAATAAAGTCGATTTGCCAGCGCCTGATGGTCCGGCCAAGAAGACTAATTCACCGTCACCGATCGTGAATGAGACATCACGCAAGGCGTACACTTCACCGGCGTAGATTTTCGAAACATGCTGAAATTCAATCATCGTGTTGTAGGCTCAGTAAAAATGGTTTGAATTGAGTGTCGAGTCAATCTCATCTGATGTCGCTTAGTCAAATAGGGCGTCGACAAATTCCTGGGCGTTGAAGGCTTGCAAATCTTCGATCTGTTCACCTACGCCAATGAAGTACACGGGAATCGGGCGCGTCTTCGCAATCGCAGCTAACACGCCACCTTTTGCAGTACCGTCGAGTTTGGTAATAATGAGACCAGTGAGTTGGAGCGCATCATCAAATGCTTTGACTTGGGCTAAAGCATTTTGGCCGGTGTTGCCATCGATGACGAGTAAAACTTCGTGAGGTGCGTCGTCCATGCTTTTACCGATCACGCGCTTGATCTTTTTGAGTTCTTCCATCAAATGTAATTGCGTCGGCAAGCGACCAGCGGTATCGACCATCACAACATTGGTGCCACGCGCCTTGGCAGAAGCCACCGCGTCAAAGGCTACGGCAGCGGGGTCGCCAGACTCTTGGGCGATGACCGTGATGTTGTTGCGTTCTCCCCAAACCATAAGCTGTTCACGCGCAGCAGCACGGAAAGTATCGCCAGCCGCGAGTACAACAGACTGTTGATGAACTTGCATATGCTTGGCGAGTTTGCCGATGGTAGTAGTTTTGCCTGCACCATTGACGCCAGAAATCATCATCACCAATGGTTGATGGCGGCCGAGTTCGAGTGACTTTTGCAAAGGTAGTAGTAGCTCCAGCAAGAGTGCCTTGAGTGCTGTTTTGACTTGGTCGGCCTCGGTCAGTTTTTCTTCTTTGACTTTGCGTTTGAGCTGATCTAGTAGATGCATCGTGGCCTCGACACCAGCGTCGGACATCAGCAATGCGCTCTCAAGTTCATCGTAAAGATCGTCGTCAATGCGCGCGCCGACAAACAAAGTGGTGAGATTCGACGAGGTTTTGGCAAGACCTTTCTTGAGGCGAGCAAACCATGAAGTTTTTTCACTAGTCGTTTCAGGCGCAGGTGTCGCGCTGATGATTTCAGATTCAGGGGAAGAAGAAACGTCTGGCGCTGGGCTAGTTGCAGTTGTGCTGGTAGCCGGTGTTACGGGCTCGGCAGGCTTCTTTTTGAAAAAACTAAACATCGACAATCAACGATACAAAAATGGGTAAAGGGTGAGCGGTGGTGTTGTGCGTAAAATCGAATCATCGCGTGACACGAAAAACCGCTAGAATGCTGCCATTCTAACAGAGCAGGGCAGTGAATTTTCGTCATCTGTCCACCGCAGCTATGAAACCGCACAAGAAAAAGCCACATTCCTCTTCTAGCCATCAAGTTCGTATCATAGGTGGGCAGTGGAAACGCACACCCCTGACGGTGATCACGGCCGAAGGCTTGCGCCCAACTCCCGACCGTGTCAGAGAGACGGTTTTTAATTGGATTAACCACTTATTTGATAGCGAATGGCAAAGTCGGCGTTGCCTCGACCTATTCGCTGGCAGCGGCGCTTTGGGTTTTGAAGCAGCAAGTCGTGGTGCCGCTGAAGTCACTTTAGTGGAAGCATTTACGCCAGCATTTCGACAATTAGAAGAAGTTAAGGCGAAATTGCAGGCAAGTAAGGTGCAAATTCAGCGTGGTGATGCTCTTTTGCTAGCGGCGGCCTTGGCCAAGAGTCAAAGAAAATTCGATCTAATCTTTCTTGATCCTCCGTTTAATCAAGGCTTTTTGGAAAAGATCTTGCCAGTTTGCATCGATTTGTTGAGCGAAAATGGGATAGTCTATGTCGAAGCGGAGCAGGCTCTTCCTTTCGCATTAGATGGGCTGGCGACGGATGAGATACCAGCTTGGTGTCAGGGTTGGGAGTTGCTTAGAAAAGACAAAGCAGGCAATGTCCACTTTCAAATATTGCAACGCAACAAAGAAGTCGGAAATCTAGGCGAAAATCTGGGATAATCGCGGGTTCTAATAAGATAGAGTCATCAGTTCATCGGGATTTTGATGATTCTCAGACGGGGAGTAAACATGGTCACAGCAGTATATCCAGGTACGTTTGATCCATTGACGCGCGGCCATGAAGACTTGGTGCGACGTGCTTCAGGCTTGTTTGATACGTTGATTGTCGGCGTTGCCGATAGTAAAAACAAAAAGCCATTCTTTTCATTGGAAGAACGCCTGAGTATTGCGAACGAAGTCTTGGGGCATTATCCCAATGTCCGAGTCGAAAGCTTCTCCGGCCTGTTAAAAGACTTCGTCCGCAAGAACGATGCACGCGTAATTGTGCGCGGTTTGCGCGCGGTGTCGGACTTTGAATATGAATTCCAGATGGCTGGGATGAATCGCTATTTATTGCCTGACGTGGAAACCATGTTTTTGACACCATCGGATCAATATCAATTCATCTCTGGCACGATTGTGCGTGAGATCGCTCAATTTGGTGGCGACGTGTCGAAGTTTGTTTTCCCTTCAGTCGACGCTTGGCTCAAGAGAAAAATTGCTGAACAAAATAAGTAGTGAAAAGTAGATTATGGCTTTATTAATTACCGATGATTGCATCAACTGTGATGTATGTGAACCCGAATGCCCCAATGAAGCAATTTTCATGGGGCCAGAGATTTACGAGATCAATCCGAACAAGTGTACTGAATGTGTTGGCCATTACGATGAGCCACAATGTCAGCAAGTTTGCCCCGTAAGCTGTATTCCGTTTAATCCTGCATGGCGTGAAACCAAAGAGCAGTTGATGGAGAAGTATCTGCGTCTACAAGCAGAAGCGAAGAAGTAAATGACTTAATCCTCGGGCGAATCAATCACACGATTGCGTCCTTGGTCTTTAGCCTGATAAAGAGCCTCATCGGCACGCTGCAATAGCGCCTTCGCGGCCTCTTCAATTTCCCCTGAATTATGATCATCTGATAGGGTCGCAATCCCGATCGATAAAGTGACATCGCACAATCCAGTCATGGACAACAAGAACGCTTGGTTGGCAATGCTCTTACGAATCCGCTCAGCGACATGTTTCGCATCTTCGTGATTGGTATTGACGAGTAGAACGACAAACTCCTCTCCGCCAAATCTTCCCAAGGTATCACTCAAACGTAATTCTGCTTTGATTCGCTTGGCCGCTTCTTTGAGCACTTCATCGCCACCTTGATGACCATGGATATCATTGATTTTCTTGAAGAAATCAATGTCGAGATACATGCAAGAGATACCGTAATGTTGACGACGTGCGCGACCAATCTCCTCTAGCATCCTTTGTTCAACATAGCGGCGGTTGCTGACATTGGTCAGAGCGTCGGTGAGTCCGATTTGCGTCAAACGTTCGCTATTGATGACGTTCTCAAGGCAGATCGCGATGATGGAACCGAGTCGTTCGATAAAATCGGTTCCCATGTCGCTAGCAAACCGGTCTGGATGATCGCTACCGAGATTGAGGCAGCCGAGTAATTTGCTTTGTCGAATTAAGGGAATGATGGCGACACTATTCGGCAGGTCAGGGTAGGGGGCAAACCAACGATGATGTTCTTTATGCTCGTATGAACCAACTAATGGCTTACGCAATGGGCGGCCACCATGACGCAACTCGGTCTCGCTATCTGCAAAGAGTAAGTAGGGAAACTCACTACTTTCGATCTTCAAATCTGCCAGCATTTCTTTGAGGTTGTGCTGGGAATTTAACAGACAGAGTGTGACTTGGTCGAGTTCACAGATATCGGCCAAGGTCACGAAAATATGACGGATCAATTCGCGAAAACTCTGGGAACCTATGAGTTGTAAATCGAGAGTTTGATGGCGCTGCAGGATTTCTTGATTCTGGCGAGCCTCTGCAATGAGGTCATTGAGCTGAGCCTTCACCAATAGCAGTTCATTATGGATAGCAGAAGCTGTTGCTGGCGTATCTTTGGTTGTCAGTAGCTTATCCATAGAATCTCTTGAAAAGTGAGAGAGATCTGTGCCCTAGCAGCGCGTGCCCAGACAGCGTGTATTGTTCATGATTAAAAACGATTCTTGGTGATAATGCCACAACTGTTTTCTTGTGTGTATATTTACAACGAAAGTTCACATTTGAAGTGGATCAATCATGGATTTCTGTTAGTTCTTGGTTGTGAGCTTGGGTAGTCGGGGCAAAAAAAATCCTCGGACTAGGCCGAGGATTTATCGCTATCACTATTGCTTGATGTTTTAGACGTTAAACAAAAAAAAGTCGGATAAGTATATGATTTTTAGTTCTTTATCCTTTAATCTCTAAATTTGTACCCTCTTTTATACCCACTTTTCTATATTTATAAATTGGGATATGCACTTCCCAGCTTTAACTAGACAGGCTGAAGCATCGAAAACTGAAACAAAATAACCTAAGTCAGTTTTTAGGGGGGGCAAAAG
>CANHZI010000176.1 GCA_947464955.1 Oxalobacteraceae bacterium | reverse complement strand
TTTCAATGCCATCACTTCATTGGTCGATTCCATGCCCTCTGGTAGCGCTTCATCACTGAGGTTAAATTGCGCATCAGTCGTGTCACAAATGGCGGCAAAAGAACTCAAGCCCAAATTCTTTGCTATGAGATCAAGCTTGTCCGTATGCTTGTATATAGCGTATTTGTCGTCTTCGTCCGAAGTGACGATGCCATCTTGCAGGAGATTTGCCCAAAGTACGGTACTCATGTCTGCAGCCTTTCTAGCAATTCAAGCAAAAGCAATGTAGTTATCAACAGCAGCGGACATGGCAAAGCCTGTCATGCTGGCTTAAATTCTAGCATTGCTCGATTGGCGCGTCGAATGAAGGCCCAGTGCCATCCCCAAAACACGATAGCGATCAATCCGAAAAGTGAGCCGACTTCATTAGGTAACAAGGAGATAATTTGGCAAGCACACCATGCTAGACCCGAGAACTTGCCAAAGGAAGTAAATTGCGCCAATGCCCGATTGCTCAGGGCCTCGGTTTGCAGCGACTTCGCAATGTTGATCATGATGAAAAAATCTTCAATAAAATTGTAGGGCAACACTAACATCCACCACACGCTATTTGGACTTGCTGCACGTGCTTCGGGTGACACCAATCGTAAACACTTCGCTAGATCACGCGCATAGAGGACGACAAGCAGCAGAAAAACTGAAACAACGACGACTGAGATGGTCGGGCCAAAAACGCTGATCTCACCCAGAATGCCACCGACTGGCGCGCTGTTTGTACTGTGAATAAACGGGTAGGCCAAGCCATAGGCGATCGGCAGGCTGAGCGCAATTTTGAATAGCGTTAGGATAGACATCGGAACCTCTAAATAAACCACATACAGCGATAAAAGTATGAAAATTGTATGCGAATTTAATATCAATATCAGGTCATGCTGATGGACGGTCGAGAATCGATGATGAAATAGGTGGGCTGGCTGCAGATACTTGGCCATCCCAAACTAACGCACTAGAACGACACGCGCTAAACTGGCCCACAGCGAGCTCAGTCGATATATGTCCAAGTCTCAGCGCCATCAAATCGACGCACTTTAACACCCAGCATAGTCGCGGGATCAAAATTACGCGTGTTCACACCGACTCGACTAGCAACAGCAGCATCGATGTTTTCCCAATGCGTCACGCAACCGCAATACTTGCAATGCATGGTACGTATCGTGCATGGCCCCCAGACGTAGGCTATCGTGTTTTCTGGATGCCCCTGCAATCTAATTTCATTGTTGGCATAAAAAGCCCACAAGGCTCCATTGCGTCTACAAATAGAACAATTACAGTCGACAATAAATGCGGGCGCAGCTGGCACCTGAATTCGAACTGCGCCACAATGACATGTGGCTTCTAGCATGATGAAAGTAGGATTAACTTGAACAAGGGGATGGGGGCTATCGCAAGACGAGTTCCATTTCGATATTGGCCCGCGCATACACCGGATGTTGCCCGAGAGATGTCGTGACAAAGCCTGTTTTCTGATACAAGGCTATGGCAGATTCTAACTTAGTATTCGACACCAAATACAGCCGTTTCGCTTTTAGCTCTGTCGCTTTAGCGATCGCTACTTCAATCAATTGTCGTCCGAAACCACCACCACGCCGCGTCGGCGATACCGCCATGCGCGCCAATTCGAATTCATCCTCGCCACACTTGAACAGCGCGCAGCAACCAACAAGCTCTTCGCCATCGGTCATGGTAAATACAAAACCGCCGTCATCAATAATTGCAGCAGGGTTCGCCGCTAGCGCGCGATCAACAGCTTCGAGAGCGAAATGCTCTGAAATCCATTGCTCGTTTAAGCGTATGAATGCACTTAGGTGCTCGTGATTATTGATGTGCAACATGACTAGCCTTTATTTCAAACAGATGCCGGTATGCATACGTGGTCGCTAATTCTTCCTCTCCATCCAATTAATTTTGTCCATTCTCAAAGCAGTGTATCGTGTTGCCGGGACAATGACAATTTGAACGTATTTTTTAAAAAAGAGCGCGATGCAGAACAAAGCGATCTCTTGCGACTAGACTTAAAGATCGTGTAAGCTCAAAGCGCTAAAGCATCTCTTCAAGTGCTAGGAAAAGCTTGAACGATAATTGTATCCGAATGCGAATATCGTTATTACACCACCCATCAACCGAGACGATAAAAAATGAAGAAGTCCCTTATTGCAGCAGTATTGTGTTTCGCAGCACTCCCATCAAGTTTTGCGTCAGCACAAATCAAGCAAGAAGCGCCCTTGGTCTCGATTCCTACGCACGACGCATTTTTCGACCAATTGCGTCAACTGTGTGGTAAAGCTTTTGAAGGTAAAGTCGCTGTCGACAATCCGAAGTCCGATGGCTTCGAGGGTAAGTTAGTTATGCACGTGCGTAAATGCACCGACACTCAATTGCAAATCCCATTTCATGTGGGAGACAATCATTCACGCACTTGGATTATCAGCAAAACTGGTTCCGGCCTATCGCTCAAACATGATCATCGGCATGCCGATGGAAGTCACGATACGCAAACTATGTATGGTGGCCATACGCTAGACGCGGGCTGGAATAACGTGCAGTCTTTTCCGGCAGATCAGTATTCAAAAGAACTGTTCGCACGCTTAGGTGGCGCCCAATCAATGACGAATGTCTGGCAAATGTATATCTACCCCAAGACTTTCACCTACCGCTTAGTACGAGAAGGTCGGGAATTTCGCGTCAATTTTGATTTAACGAAAGCGATTGATTTGCCGCCAACGCCTTGGGGATACTGATCGATGGCGGTGAACTCGGCTCAAGCAAGCGAGTAAATGTAGGCTTGCACCATCGTTGCATCGCGTCGCTGAGCGGTAACAGCAACACGACGGTAACCATCTCCCTCGAAATCGTCGAGCCTTTGCCAATGGGCGGACAATACCTCCGACGCAAAGATAAAACCTTCAACCTCATCGCCATCTTCTGAAAGAAGGATTCCAGGGTACCCAACATCGGCCCCCCAGCCTTCTTGGCGCAAGTATCCTCTCACTACCGCAGGCTCCCAAGTACCAGGGACGTCCGCAAGAATATGGGCGTTTGGGCGTCCTGGCGCTAAGGTGCCATACACGAATAGGTGTTCTGTCATGAGATCTCCGAATGAATCAATATTCAAATTAGTTTTGAATCAGTGATGTGCAGTAACACTTCTACCGCTTGCTCAAACTCTCTAGCTCTAACACCACGCTCGCCCAAGCAGTACTTGCCGGGTCAATCAAGGCGAAATGTCCACTGTCAGGTAATTGCAGCATACGCGTATTGGCGAAAACAGCGCAGTAGGATTCAGCTACAACTGGCGGTACGATTTCATCTTGTTCGCCGTGCAGTATGGTGACTGCAGTATTAGGCGTGGCCATCAACATGGGATTTAAGTCTTGGCGCTTAGATGGGCCTTGCCCCAAGAAACGTTCTACGGCGCCGTCACCCAAATTCATGGTGTGTGCCATTTCTAGATCTGCAGCAGGTGCTAAGGCGAGCACGCCTTGAATCGGTGCGTCACTATTGTTCGCAGCGGCCCATAAAACTAAGTGACCACCGGCCGAATGCCCAACTAATAGGAGTTTGCCATTATGACGATCAACACGTGAAGGCAAGCTTTCTATGGCATTCGAAATATCCCGAACGGTGACGTCGGGCTCACCTGAGATACGTCTATATTCCAAGGTTAAAGTCGTCCACCCCGCTTCGGCCAAGGCTGTCGACATGGCCTCGGCGTGCGCACGGTCGTACTCCGGCTTCCAAAAGCCACCGTGAATCAACACCAACAAAGGAAGATCGCTGCCGCGCGTACCATAACGGATATCGGCTATTTGATCCGGCTCATCGCCATATCGAATGGTGACATCGGGTGGATTGGCGGTGCGGGTCAGGATGGAGAGATCTTCAGGCATTTTGTTTGGATTCGAATTTCAGCAATTGTCTAAGAATGATGCATCGTCCATTCTAAATAGGTAGCAGCATCAGAGCAATCACGAAAACAAGAATTAGTCGGGTAACAGCATCACCACACTGATTCACAACGTCAACAAACATGAGATTGGCATATTACAAGCCCGATCAAAAAGGTACAAAGGTCAAACGAAAAATCAAACGACAAAATGACCTTACTTCTTCGCGATCAAGTATTTGCAATCATCAATCCAATCCTGCAACTTATTACGTGCATGCGTTTTCTGCTCCTGACTCGCAACACGCAAAATCGATGAAATCAGTTGTTGCATTGCTGCTCGTGATGATTCAGCTTGGGTGCGACGTTCCGCTTGCTCAGATGGCTCATAGGCAGCCAGAATCGCTCGTTGCACCATTATCTGTGCGGCCTCGCGGCTTGGCTTCTCCGTCTGAATTTGTATCAGCAACTGCAAGGCAATGCGTTGACGTGCAGTGCTATCTTCCAGCCATTGCGCGTAGTTGGGCGGATGCTTTTCAAGATAGCGAACGATCATCGTCTCTTGTTCACGAGTGACGCTGCCCAACCATTCATCGGCTTGCTTCATCACTTTCTTCAAACGCTCTTTCGCTTGCTTTTCGGGCTTTAGATCCATGTACTTGTCGCGAAAGTTCTCATTGTTTTTGTCGAACTTACGCGTTAAATGCGCCTTCTGTGAAGCATCCATGGTGAGCGCGAAATCGGTCAACTCTGGCACCGCCTTGAGTAGTATCACTTGAGAGAGTTGTTCCACTTGTCGAAACGTCGCTTCAATTTCCACGGGGCCAGGACTGGCAGCGAGCGTGTTCTGCGTCTGCGATAGCAACTGCACATATTGCGGCAACTGCGTTGTGCGATGCCAACTCAGTAATTGATCAATATCGCGCTTGACCTTCGCTTTTTGGGAGGAATTGAAATCGACATAGCCATCGAGCCACCAGTAAGCCAAAGTATCGGCATTCGAATAGCCTAGGCGCGCGGTGCTACAACTACCCAATAGGCACAGCGAAAAAAGTAGCAACAAAACACGCATCCAGCGATAGCGAGTGATCGATTTCTCGCTAGAATGCAGAAAGTTTTGCGTCAATGTCGTCGTCACATCGGCCCCCATTGCCCTGGTAATTAATTGAATTAGTCTGCCGCGTATTCTGCCCTATAACGAGCCAGCCTGCAGAACACCCATTCAAACCAGATATTCGCTAGACAAAGTATCCGCCTCTGTTCGTTCTGCCACACTAGCTACGCAAGCAACTATCCATAGCATCGCTCAATGTGGGTACAACGGCGTTGAAGATTCGCGAAATCGTCGCCTTCTCCGAATTCTCGTCGGTCTTTCGGTTGACAGATTTTTGCAGTTTATCTTAGGTACTTCCTCGCAGTACTTAGCACCAGAATGGATGGTACTTAACAATCCTTTGCTGCCATGCCCTAATCCCTTCGTCAAACTACATTCCATCCTTCACCCAAGCACCTCAGCCACGATAGGGAAATATCATGAAAACACACTCCAACACCGCTTCTCGCCTCAGTAGCGTATTAGGCGTAACGCTGCTCACCAGCCTAGGCTTAAGCGCCTGCCAGCAATTGCCTTTGATCCGCGTGCAAGAAACCGTCCCGCAAGATATCGCCACTAGTAGCCAAGTACTGATGGTAAAACAGCGCCACAAGATCAATAATTTCCTTTCCGATGGCTACTTTGAGATCGGCGATTACGCTATTACTGGCATCAAGAAAGGCAGCATTTCCAGCTCAAGCTCGCGGCTCGGCTTATATTCGCAAACCAGTAGCAAAACCGACTTCCGTTTTAGTCTGAACGATGCGCAAACCCGTTGGGATGTACGTTGCAATGTGCGGGCCGAAGGGAGTGTCGTGCGTTTGTTTGGTGTTGATGGGGTATCGCAGAAGAACAGTATGCATTGCGAGATGCAAAGTGATCGAGGCACAGCAAGCCTTAATCTGATGGCAGATATGGATACACCTATAGGACAAATCCTCATCAATCAAACGCCTTATGCGATACGCGCTTATTCCTACGGCAACCCACATCCTGACCGCACCCGCATTCCTGCAATCTATGGATTTAGAATCGATGACGGCAACGGCAACCAAGCCGCCATCGAGCTCTCAGACACACCAGGCCGTGCTTGGCATAACAATGCGCTCAAATCGGAGCACAAAGCGGCAATGACAGCAGGCTTGGCGGCTTTATTGATACGGTATGGTTCTTGATGACATCCTCGGATACGGATCTACTCCAAAGCACCCAGCACATACTCGGCAATCAACTTATCAGTGACTTGATGCGGATTGCGCACACTGAAATTGGTGGTGGTAACGACCACCACGACATCTTGCTCGGGGAAGACCACTACTTTATTGCCGCCTGAGCCCGCCATTTGGTAGGAAGCATACTTCGCGCTCTTGGTGGCGTATGGGTAGAGCCACAGTAGGTATCCGTAATGACGCTGTTCGTCGACCTGCGCTTGAGGTGAGGTTGTGGCTTTGACCCATGCCTTAGGCAAGATCTGTTGACCGTTCCATGTGCCGCCATTGGCTAATAACTGCCCTAGCTTGAGTAAGTCGCGACTACGCAAACCAAGCCCGCCGCCACCCTGGGCTAAACCCAGCGGCGAGTATTGCCACTCGGCTTTTGCGATGCCCAAGGGGGCAAACAGATTCTTTTGCGCGAATGTCGCTAAGGGCATCTTCGCAGCGGTTTGCACTACCGCACCCAAAGTGGTCGAGCCAGCAGTGCAATAACTAAAAGATCGCCCATTGAAGGAGTCGGCAGGTTTTGGCACCCACGCAGCAAATCCTTTGATCGGCAAATCCAAATAGAACTTCACCCAGTCTTCAATCAAGTACATGCGTTCTTCATTACCACGAGAAAATTGGTTTTGATCATCGCACTCCATCATAGAACTCATCGTCAGTAAATCTTCAACTGTGATCTTAGCCTTGCGTGGATCAGGATTCTCTAGCGCTCGCTGCGGTTTGAGTATCGATAAAATCGGCGTTGAGCGCGATGCGATCAAGCCTTGGTCTATCGCTAACCCAGCCAGCATCCCTGTAACGGTTTTGGTCGCGGAACGGGTATTACGCAAAGCGTCTGCGCCTTCCGCATCAAAATAAGATTCGTGCACCAGTTGTCCATGGCGAGCGACCAAGACACTGGTAATCTGTTGGAACTTCGCTTGCTTGATCGCTTCATCCATTTCGATGAGTTTGGTGGCACTCATCTTGTGAGAGGTAGGATCTTGTTTTACCCATTCAAGTGCACTGCCTGGCAAAGTTTGCTGTGCCTGTGCAGCGCCGGCACTGAACAAAGCACAACTGAGTAAAAGGACGGATACAGGTTTGGCGTGCATGTTGAGGCTCCATCAATAGCATCGAAGTGATGCGGTTTATTGGTCCATTGTAGGTTGCGCTGGGATGCCTGTCTTGGATAATTGCAACCTTGGTCAACACGATTGTCTATATTCTTCTCGCGCCACCCATTTTGGCAAAATCGCTAGGTGTCATGCCCCATTGCTGCAGAAAGGCGCGATTCAAATGGCTTTGATCACAAAAACCGCTGGCGAGTGCGATCTCCGTAAATGTTTGATCGCTCGTCATCATCAGCTGCGTGGCGCGTTCCACTCGACGACGACGCAGATCGTTTCCTGGTGTGCACCCCAAATGGCGCACATATTGGCGAGCCAAGTACACCCGATGCAAACCTAAGGCATCGGCAATGTCGGCCACACCTAAGTCTTGATCGGATAAATCCGCTATCATTTCTTGCGCTCGTTGCAACCATGACGGCGGTTTGGCGGATGTCTTTGTTTGTGGTGCAAAATCATTTAGCAGCGCCGTCGTCATCAATTCCAAATCTAATGAGGAAGTCTCTGAGTTGCCAGTAGCCTGCATCAATTGAAAAACCTGTTTGATCAGCTGAGGATCATGGCTACGCAAAGCGTAATCAGGCAAATGCATTTGCTCATACAAAGCGCGAGTATCATCCTCGGACAAGCTAATAGCAAAGAACCATCCACCATCAACAGCAAAACAATCACGATGTACCACATCCGGTGGATTAAACACCAAGACCGGACCCTCACGCCGCTCGCCGTGAGCCGAGGTTTTGTACACACCACGCGTCGCTAACACCAAGTGCGCACCGGCATGGCTATGCTCTTGGATTTCATGCTCAGGAACCGTCGCTTGCAAATGGCGCAAGCCCACGCCCGCCACACGCCGTTCGAACGTATGTGCACCGTAATACTGACCAGTCGAAAATCTATTCATGAGCACCATTTCCATTCTGCCCAGTTGAATACCAAAAGGGCGTTAATGAGAGGCTAGTCTAAAGATTTGGTACTTGATCTACATCTTCGATCAGATAGAACGAAAATTGAATAGGATAAACGGCAGTTTAGCGGGGCGAATGGTTAAAAAAAACATCCCTAGCAAAAGCTAAGGATGTGAGGCCGACACATGTGGCAAAGGAGATCATGATGTCATCCCTGCGCGGCAGGGATGAAGTGTGTTTCGACTTTAACTACCAGCTTAGAACTTGTACTCGTAAGTCATACTCACATTACGCGCTGTTGGCACTGCGCGGAAAGATTGGCTTCTCGAATTACCCACACTAGCGTACGTCATGGAATCATAAGCATCGCCACCGAGAACATTATTCAAAGCAAAACGCAACTGACTCTGCTTATCGAATTTCCACAGAGCGTAGATATCGACATTCTTTGGCGTCTTCAAATATTGGCGCTCGGTGAGACTAATTTGCTGCCAGTGCGAATCTTGAATCTTGGCGCTGATACCGGCTGTCAACGGAATATCTTTAGCACGGTAGTTAGCG
>CANHZI010000175.1 GCA_947464955.1 Oxalobacteraceae bacterium | reverse complement strand
TTATCCCAAAACAGAGTTGTGTTCCGCAATCGACATGACTCTGTTCAAAGCGAACACTTACGCTCCTGTATCGTGTTTTTGCTGATGCTAACCATGTCGACCAAGCTCTCCCCATCCACCATCATCTTGTTGACCATTCCGCCGATTCTATGGGCGTGCAATGCGATTATCGGCCGTCTCATCGCACCAATGATCCCTCCGGTCACACTCAACTTCTTACGCTGGGTAATCGCCTTTATCGTGTTGTTGCCGATGGCATGGTCCATTTTTCGAGCCGGCAGCGGTGTCTGGCTGCATAAGACGCAATATGCGATGCTTGGCTTACTCGGTATCGGCTTATACAACGCGTTGCAATATCTTGCATTGAAGAGCTCTTCGCCAATCAACGTCACTTTAGTCGCGTCGGGAATGCCAATTTGGATGATGCTAGTGGGGGCGTCCTTCTTTGGCGCTGCACTTCAAACCAAGCAAATATTGGGTGCCATACTATCGATGCTCGGCGTGCTTTTGGTCTTAAGTCGAGGAGAATTGAAGCACCTTCTCGAACTACACTTAGTGCCTGGCGATTTACTCATGATACTCGCTACGATCGCTTGGTCTTTTTATAGTTGGCTATTGGCGGGCAAAAGCAAACTTGGTGAAGTCAGCCAGCAGTGGGCGCACTTCTTATTGGCGCAGATTAGTTATGGATTAGTTTGGTCTGGCTTATTCGCCGCCGCTGAATGGCAACATGCGCAACAACATATTGATTGGAGTCTTCAATTAATAGGTGCCATCATTTTCGTCGCGATAGGTCCAGCGATCATCGCCTTTCGTTGCTGGGGTGCTGGGGTACAAAGAGCAGGTGCCAATATTGCAGGTTTCTTTGTTAACCTCACTCCACTGTTCACGGCGGTCTTGTCTTCTCTAATTTTGCAAGAAGCACCGCATACTTATCACGCTATTGCCTTCCTTCTTATCGTTGGAGGCATTATTGTTTCATCTTTTCAGCGACAAGCACCGGCCACCGATCATCTATAGCCCATAGAAAGACTTCCCTATGACCATACACTTGCACAGCAAGACCGATGCGAAGACTGCACAAATCATTGAATCCAACGCCCACCAACTGATAAGTGATATCAGCTTAGCAGAAGGTGGTGAAGATCTCGGGCCGAGCCCACATGACTTGTATGATGCGGCACTCGCTTCTTGCAAAGCACTCACTTTGATGTGGTACGCCAATAAAAAAGGCATCAATATTACGAATATCGACACCCGCATCGAGCGTGACGACAGCCAAGAGCGTCAAGGTGTCTACAAACTCCAAACGCGTCTTATTTTGAGCGGTGACTTTAGCGATGAAGAGTTTCATCAACTTAGTGCTGTCGCTGAAAAATGTCCTGTGCATAAATTAATGACGAGTGTCACTACTGAAATTACTACCCAAGTTGAGCGTGCATCATGACTGAAAATACCTCTGCATTTCCCGTAACCGATTTACTCAAAGCCCACGCCAAAGATCTCGGCGGTGGCTTTGTCGTACGCCGTTTGCTACCTGCTGTTCAAAGACAAGCGGTTGGCCCCTTTATTTTCTTCGACCACTTCGGTCCTGTCACCGTCCACCCGACTGACAACCATGATGTGCGGCCACATCCGCATATCGGCCTAGCAACCCTGACCTACCTCTTTGAAGGGGTGATCATGCATCGCGACAATCTCGGCTATGCCCAACGCATAGAACCGGGCGCGATCAATCTCATGATTGCCGGCAATGGTATTGTGCATTCCGAACGCAAACCAGAAGAACAAAAAAATCAAACCTATGTCAATCATGGATTGCAGTTATGGATCGCCGTACCGGAAGAAATGGAAACAATTAACTCTTCATTTAGCCACACGCCGGCAGCCGCAATCCCTGAACTAAACATAGGCGCCGCCCAAGTTCGTGTGCTAGTCGGCAGTGCATTTGGAGCGACATCGCCAGTGCCAACACTCTCGCCAAGCTTGTATCTCGACGTGCAATTGCCAGCAAACTCGAGTTGGCAACTGCCAATGTTGGCAGATGAGCAGGCGATCTATCCGATTAGCGGCCGCACGGAAGTCGAAGCGAAGACCTTAGAAGATGGCAATATGCTGGTCATGCATGAACTGCGGGCGATTCGAAGCGGTGAAGATGGAGCGCGCTTTGTCGTTATTGGCGGCAAGAATTTAGGCAAACGCTTGATGTGGTGGAATTTTGTCGCGAGTAGTAAAGAAGCGATCGATGCCGCAGCGGCTATTTGGGAAAGCGCGCCAAACGAAGGACCACTCAAACAAGTGCCAGGTGAGGTCGAACGCATTCCATTACCACAACGCTAGGACCTTCTGTTTTAGAAAATTGAACGTGCTGTCATTGTCGTAAACAATTCCAGCGCCATTACCCCCGCCAAAGAATTGCCAGCGGGGTCAAGACCTGGTGACCATACGCAAACTGCGAGCTCACCAGGGACCACGGCTAAAATACCACCACCGACACCAGACTTCGCGGGCAGTCCCACACGGAAGGCAAAGTCGCCAGCTACGTCATAAGTACCGCAAGTCAGCATCACCGCATTCAATCGTTTTGCTGAACTAGAGTCAAGGATCTTTTGTCCACTCCAAGGTATCGTGCCGTGGTTCGCCAAAAAGCTCCCAGCTTTCGCCAATTCAAGACAGGTCATGGTGATCGAACATTGACGGCAATAGCTGTCGATGACCGTATTCACGGGGTTCTGCAGATTGCCGAAATCTTTCATTAAATGCGCAATCGCATTATTGCGATGCGCATGTTTTTGTTCAGAGATCGCAACTTCACGATCAAAGTCAATTTTCACTTCATCAGCCAACATCCGCATAAACTGCAATACGGCGATGTCAGCTTGCACGAAACGTTGCGCCAAGATATCGTTAATCACCAAAGCACCAGCATTGATGAAAGGATTGCGCGGCACACCCCGCTCATACTCCAACTGCGTCAAGGAATTAAACGGATTACCCGAAGGCTCGCGTCCTACCCGCTTCCAAATCGCATTGCCTTCGCGCTCGAACGCCAAAGCCAAAGCAAACAACTTGGTCACACTTTGTGTGGAAAATTTTTGATGCGCATCACCAACCGTATAACTACTTCCGTCAAGACAATAGACTGCCATTCCAAAGTGCTGCGGCGATACCTTAGACAATTCAGGAATATACGTCGCGACTTTTCCCTGTGACAGCAAAGGACGAACTTGTTCTTGTATGGTCTCGAGGATTTGTTGGTAGTCGATACTCATCATGCACTTATCTATTTGAATTGGAACGTAAAGCGCTGTACTTTTCCCACGCTCAACAGATCTATCAGACCCAATAATATAAAAAAGCACGCGAACCCTTGATGAGTAGGCGTGCTTTCTATCATCAGGCATAAACCTGCGCCATCACTATGCCTCGGTGTGATAACGCGTAATCAACTCCACTTCGTTCTTCGAGCCCAAGAACACCGGCACACGTTGATGCAAGGCCGTCGGTTGGATATCGAGCATACGTTGTTTGCCATCGGTTGATGCACCGCCTGCTTGCTCGACGATAAAGGACATAGGATTGGCTTCATACATCAAGCGCAATTTACCTGCCTTGTCCGGCTCACGCTTATCAGCTGGGTACATGAAAATACCACCGCGATGCAAAATACGATGCACGTCAGCGACCATGGACGCGATCCAACGCATATTGTAATTTTTGTTCAAGGGGCCAGTTTTACCAGCCAACATTTCGTCAACGTAACGCGTGACCGGAGGATACCAATGACGGACGTTAGACATATTGATGGCGAATTCTTGCGTATCGACTGGGATTTGAATATTACGTTCGGTCAGTACCCATGAACCCATTTCGCGATCCAAGGTAAAGCAATTGACGCCATTTCCTGTCGTTAAAATCAACATGGTTTGCGGGCCATAAATCGCATAGCCCGCCGCGACTTGTTGGCTACCTTTTTGCATGAAGTCTTGTTCTGTCGGTGTTTGTACGCCTTCTGGCGCTTTCAATACAGAGAAAATAGTACCGATCGAGACATTCACATCGATATTGCTCGAACCATCGAGTGGGTCGAACAAGAGCAAGTATTCGCCTTGCGGGTAACGGTTAGGAATTGGATGGATCGTTTCCATTTCTTCCGATGCCATCGCCGCCAAATGACCGCCCCATTCATTGGCTTCGAGCAGAATTTCATTCGACAAAATATCGAGCTTTTTCTGCACTTCGCCTTGTACGTTTTCTGTATGTGCGGTGCCTAACACTTCGCCCAAAGCACCTTTGCCAACCGCGTGGCTAATGGTTTTACAAGCACGCGCCACCACTTCAATCAATAGGCGCAATTCCGCTGGAATGCTGTTATTGAGCCTTTGTTCTTCGACTAAAAATCGAGTCAGACTAATTCGTTTCATATGCTTCCTTCATAAAAATAAATTGACTTGGCTTTCACCTAGGTTCTACCTAGGTGATGTGTCTTATGCGGCGGCGAGCGCTTTACTCACCACCTCCAGTACATCTTTTGACAAATTCTTCGTGGCCGCCACTTTTTCCAAAGCTTGTTTCATTAGAGCTCGATTTGCTGCTGGATACTTGGTCCAACGATCTAAACTACGCGACAAACGTGCCGCCACCTGTGGGTTAAGTTTGTTCAAGGCGATGACAGTATCTGCCCACAAGGCGTAACCACTACCGTCCACAGCATGGAAGCGCGCAGGATTCGCATTGCAAAATACAAACATCAAACTACGTGCGCGATTCGGATTACTCAAACTAAAAGCGGGATGCTTCATCAACGACTTAATCTGCGCAACATCGGTCGTTGGCGCTGAAGCCTGCAGCGTGAACCATTTATCGATGACTAAGGCCTCGTTCTTAAATTCAGTATAGAAGTGCTTCAAAACTTGTTCACGCGTTTTTTGATGGGCTTTGTCCATCGCCGTCGAGCAATGCAACATAGCGGTCAATGCAGCCATGCGATCTGTCATGTTTTCCGCTTCTTGATACTGGGTATGCGCTAAAGCATAGGTCGCCGCATCTGGCCACTCGACCAAATAGGCAAGTGCGCAATTCTTCAGCGCTCGTTTTCCCGCGGAGGCAGCGTCTGCTTTGTATTTACCAGGCGTGAGATTGTTTTGATAGGCTTCGAGCAAATCTGCTTTCAGTGCTTGTGCCAATGTCGCGCGCACAAACTGACGCGCTTGGTGAATGCTGATCGGGTCAGCGATCGTCATTTCTTCAGCGATCATGGTTTCCGACGGCAGGGTCAGCACCAACTCACGGAATGCGGGATCTAAGTTTGTATCGTTGAGCGTTGTGCGCAAGGCTTCGATGAACATCGCATCGAGTTCCAAAGTCTTGCCTTGTTGCACAGCGTCGACCAACTTCAACAAACGGCGCATCGCCAAACGTTGGCCCGCTTCCCAGCGACAGAAGGCATCGCTGTCGTGCGCTAAGAGGTGCGCTAATTGTTGATCGCTGTATTCAAACTCCAAAACGACAGGCGCAGAGAAGTTACGTAGCAAAGACGGCGTTGGTTCTTGCTCGATACCGGTAAAAGTGAAAGTGTGCTCTGCATCGGTGAGTTCCAACACCATAGACTTAGGTGCGTCTTTTACTTTTGCGCCCGATAACTGCAAGGCAAACTCGCTGCCATCGGCTTTCAATAAACCTAGTGCAAACGGAATATGGAATGGCTTTTTGTTTTCCTGGCCCGCTGTACTCGGGCAAGACTGTTGTACATTTAAAGTATAAGTCTTTGCTTTCGCATCGTAATGCGCCTTGACCGCGACACGTGGAGTCCCTGCTTGGCTATACCAGCGTTCAAACTGCGTGAGGTCACGTCCATTTGCATCGGCCATTGCAGCGCGAAAATCATCGCAAGTCACCGCTTGGCCATCATGGCGTTGGAAGTACAAATCCATCCCTTTGCGGAAGCCGTCGTGGCCCAGCAGGGTGTAGTACATACGGACGACTTCGGAACCTTTTTCGTAAACGGTGACCGTATAAAAATTATTGATCTCGACAAAGGAATCAGGACGGACTGGGTGCGACATCGGCCCCGCATCTTCGGGGAATTGGAACTGGCGCAGAACGCGTACATCTTCGATACGTTTCACGGCACGACCCGTTTCATTACCGACCAAATCGCCAGAAAATTCTTGGTCACGGAAAACTGTCAAACCTTCCTTCAAGGACAATTGAAACCAGTCGCGGCAGGTGACACGATTACCGGTCCAATTGTGAAAGTATTCGTGTCCGACCACAGACTCAATACCGGCGTAATCGATATCGGTTGCCGTACGTGAATTGGCCAACACATATTTTGTATTGAAAATATTGAGGCCCTTATTCTCCATGGCACCCATATTGAAATCGCTGGTGGCGACGATCATAAAGCGATCGAGATCAAGCTCGAGGCCAAAGCGTTCTTCATCCCAACGAATGCTGTTCTTGAGAGAATCCATCGCGTGTTGCGTTTTATCGAGATTACCCTCTTCCACCCACACTTGCAGTAGAACCTTGCGGCCTGATTTCAGCTTGTATTTTTCTTCTTGGCAGACTAATTTACCAGCGACCAAGGCAAACAGATACGAGGGTTTTTTAAATGGATCTTCCCACTTGGCGTAATGACGACCATCACCCAAATCACCTTGCTCGATCAGATTGCCGTTGGATAGTAAAACTGGATACTGCTTTTTGTCGCCGCGCAGCATCACTGTGTAGGTCGCCATCACATCAGGACGATCAGGGAAGTAAGTAATTTTGCGGAAGCCTTCTGCTTCGCACTGGGTAAAGAAATTACCATTCGACACATACAAGCCCGACATCGTTGTGTTCTTATCGGCAGCGATACTGGTTTCAATCTCGAGCGTGATGTGGTCTGGGACATTGCTGATGACTAAACGTTCTTTGGTCAGCGTATAGGCTGATTTCTTCAAGTTAAACCCGTTGATGCGCAATTGATGCAATTTAAGATCTTCACCAAACAAGACTAAATCTTTTTCGCTGCTGTCGTGATTGCGACGCATTGTGATGCGGGTCGCCACATGGGTACGTTTGGGGTCAAGATCAAAACCCATTTCCACGGTGTCAACCCAAAATCCTGGGGCAACATAATCTTTGCGATAAATCGTCGTGCTTACGTCTTGATTGGTATTTCGCATGCGGTTCACTTAAGAAAAAAGTTGCTCAATCTCAGCACATTGACTCAGACCGAGTTCTCAAACATTGGGAAGACAAGAAAAGCGCTATTTTACCAAGGGCGGCGGGGGTTTTACCCGAAAACTACACATCGGTAATGACGCACAGACACACTTGACATTTTATCATGCGCTTTAGCGTACAAAACATGTTCATCAACAACTGGTATCGTATCGTCAGCTCGCGCAAATGCGGTTACAAACTTTCACAGACTTTTCGTGATCGTTGTGACATGATACAGACGCACACCGAAGTATTTTGTTCTCGTTTGTTAGCAATACCGGAGAAACACCATGAAATCCCTAATCAAAACAAGTCTGATGGCTGGCCTTGTTCTGGCCACAAGCCTATTAACGGGCTGCGCAAGCACTTACTCAAGCCATGTCAGCACGGTGAACCAATTACCTGCGAATTTTACGGAAAAGAGCTATCAGATTGAGCTCAGCAAAGAACAAACTGAGACACCGGAATTTATGATTGCCGCCGACGATGTTCGCGCTCGTCTTGGCGAATTGGGTTTCAGTGAAGTAAAGGCAGATGCGAAAGCGGCGCTTAAAGTGGCATTAGGTCTGCAAACACGGCCTAGTGACACCGAAATCATCGCACCATACGGCACCATGCGTTTTGTGACCACTCCGTACGGCACGATCATTCCGGTGGGGGGCATGATGACTTCGCGACTATATTCACCCTACTTACGCATGCCCTACGGGCGTTTCTATTCACGCTGGTATGATCCTTTCTATTCGCCATTTTATTTCGGTAGACACTTCGATCCCTTTTATTCTCCGTATGCGGTGCGTCAGTACTACACACACGAGTTGCAGCTTGCGATTGTTGAAACGACCAGTGGTAAGTCGATTTATCAAGTCAGCGCAAGAGCCGAGAAAACTGATCCAGAAATCGAACAGCAAATTCCCTTCTTGGTGGAAAGCGCCTTGCGCGGTTTCCCATCAAAAACTGGAAAAGAATGGGTGGTCTTGAAGCTAGAAAAGTAATTGAAGAAGCATTTGCTGCAAGCGTGACAGTTCCGTACTAGCAAACTTGCGCATCCAAAACAAAAACGGTTCCTGTTTTTATGCAGGAACCGTTTTTTCTTTTGACTTACTCGTTTCGCCTAATTCGGCACATCTCGCAAAGCGAAGCTCATGGCGCGATCAATCAGTGAGTTCGCCAAGATTCGAGTCACATCGCCGTTGCGACAACGTCGTGTCAATTCTTCACCTGAAATCGAAAATGCACCTGCTCCTTGGCGATTAGTGAAGATAAAACTAGTTCGCTTTGGACTAATCCACGCCAATTTATATCTCGATACTTGATCCAATTCATCAGTAAAGTCGAGCCACATGCCAATATCGAGCTCTTCAACTTGCTTACTCGCCTCATCATCCAAGCGCGATTGTTTATCGTGAACGAATCGATCCAAACGGCGGTTGCTCGCTCTTTGGGCAATATTCACCGCAATTTCGAGCTGTCGACGCGGTGACAATTCCAATGGAGCACGCGCCATTGCGGCGTGACGCTCAGCCAATTTTGAGAAAAACAAAACGCGCTCTGGCTCATCCCAACGAATCGCATTCAACCACGCATTGAGCAAGGTCAGCATCGCTGGCAATTTCGCGATCAATTCTTTGCGTTCTTCAGCGCTGTTCTTTGGCTTCAAACTCCAGATCAAATCATCCATCGTTTTAAGCGCATTTTCCAAAGCGTGTGGCTTTTCGTCTTTGACACTATGCGCAATGGTCAAAATACGTATCCAT
>CANHZI010000174.1 GCA_947464955.1 Oxalobacteraceae bacterium | reverse complement strand
GCGATGGCTGAGGTTGCTTGGAGCGTACAAGCGCAGCGTGATTTCAAACAATTTGAACAACGCTTAGGTAGCCATTATCCTCGTCTCAGTCAGCAGCAAATTGGTTACCGCATCCCACGTCCGCAAGGACTTGATCAGATTCAAGTGCAAGGGGATCAAGCGCTGATTCGCTTGCATGCACCAGTGGTTGGCAGTAAATTGTTTGTGACGACGGATGGCAGCGAACCGAACCGATCGGCAACGGTCTATCGCGCACCGATGACATTGAAAGTAGCGAAGGACCAAACTGTGACGGTCAAAGTGTTGACAGTATTGGCTGATGGTCGTCAGAGTGCGGTACAAAAGGCGCTGGTGAAAGGAAGCGCCGTTGCTGCGGTTGCTACGCCTAAGCCTGATCAATAAGGTGGAGGCAGCAATGTTGGGATGGCGTAGGCATTTTCTGTGCTTGGCGACGGTGGCCTTTAGCTTGTGGTCCTTCTCGGAGTTTGCTCATGCCGAGAACAAGACCAAGACCAAAGCCCAAGCGGAACAAGTCTTGCCAGGCCAATGGCAGTTTCGAATCGCGACTGCCGATGCTGATGCCCATCCAGAATTCAAACAATGGCGCACGGCGACCGTTCCCGGCCATGTTCATACGGATTTGCTGCAACATGGTTTGATCCCCGACCCTTATGTTGGTATGGCGGAAGCTGGCTTGCAGTGGATAGGCAAGGTTGGTTGGGAATATCAATTGGTCTTTGACGTCGATGCGACGACGCTGCGACGCCAACATCAGGGATTGCGGTTCGAAGGCTTAGACACCTTCGCCGAAGTGACACTGAACGGCGAGCCGCTATTGACAACGAATAATGCGTTTCGACATTACGAAGCGCAAGTCGTCGGCAAGCTACGTGCGCAGAATAATCACCTGCTCGTGCGTTTTTCTTCTCCAATTCAAGAGCTGCTGCCACAGGTGCAAAGCATGCCGATCAAGTTAGCGGGCAACTATCCATCACCGTATGGCGATGAACCCAAAGATGCCATGACCGGCAATTTCGTGCGTAAGCCAGGATATCACTACGGTTGGGATTGGGGCCCGCGTTATGTGACAGCAGGTATTTGGCGCCCAGTAAAATTGATTGCCTTTGATGAAGCGCGGATCGAAGGTGTGCAAGTCAACCAAATCAGTGTGAATGCTGATCAAGCGAATTTAGTGGTTCACGCCGATGTGCGAGCGAGCCAAAGTTTGACCAGTAGTCGCCACATTGAGCTCGCCGCTGATGTTTACGCTCCGGACGGCAGTCTGATCGTCAAAGCCAAGCAAACAGTACACAACATTGCCAATAAGCCCTCCATTTTGCTGGAGATTCCGAACCCGCAACTGTGGTATCCCAACGGCTATGGCAAACAACATCTCTACACCATCCAATTACGACTACTCGAGCGAGGGAAGACCATCGCCGAAAAAACACAGCGCATAGGCTTGCGCACAGTGGAATTGGATAGGCGTGAAGATCAAATAGAAAATGCCAATGGAAAGAAAGGGCAAGCCTTCACTTTCGTCATTAATGGCATCCCAGTCTTCGCAAAAGGGGCGAACTTAATTCCTTTCGATATGTTTCCCAACCGCGTGCCATTGAGTAAGCAAAGGCAAATCTTGCAGTCGGCACGTGATGCCAACATGAATATGTTGCGTATCTGGGGCGGTGGTTACTACGAGAACGACGCCCTATACGAGATGGCAGATGAAATGGGTCTGATGATTTGGCAGGACTTTATGTTCGGCGGTGGCGTTGTGCCTGCTTATGATTCTGCGTTTCGCGCTAATGTTGCCATCGAAGCGCAGCAACAAGTGAAACGTTTGCGGCATCATCCTAGTATCGTGCTTTGGTGCGGAAACAATGAAGAAGAAACAGCCTGGAAAGATTGGGGTATAGGCAAAGAGATGCAGAAGGCGAATCCAGAATTCGCCAATCAGGTATGGCAAGGCTATCGTCAGTTGTTCGGTGAAGACCTGCGCAGTGTCGTACAAGAGCATGGCCTTGGTGTGCCGTATTGGTCGAGCTCACCGAGTAATGATCTAGATGAAAAAGCGAATGACAGCGATCGTGGTGATAAACACTATTGGGAAGTGTGGGGAGGATCTAAGCCGGTAGAGGATTATCTGCGTGAAACGCCACGGTTTATGTCTGAATTCGGACTGCAAGCCTGGCCAAGCTTAAGTACTATTGACGCATTCTCCAAAAAGAGTGAACAAGAGATCGATAGCCCCGTCATACGTCAGCATCAAAAGTTTATGGCCGGTCAGGGTAATCAACGATTACTCCACTACATCCGCGCCAACTACGGCGAGCCAAAAGACTTCGCCCACTTCGTGTATTTGAGCCAAGTCATGCAGGCCGAAGGCATCACGCTCGCGATTAAGCACCACCGCGCTAGCATGCCACGCACCATGGGTTCGATGTATTGGCAGCTCAATGATGTGTGGCCTGGTGCTTCATGGTCTAGTATCGATTATTTCGGTAATTGGAAGGCACTCCACTACCAAGCACGTAAAGCCTTTGCGCCTATGATTGCTGTCGCGGAGAATCTTGATGGTGTGACGACGCTTTCCGTGGTGTCGGAACGACTGCAGCAAGAACAAGCTCAACTACGAATTCGCACCATGGACTTTTTCGGTCATGCAGTGCGCGAAGAGCTCATCTCATTTACTGCGAATCCGAATACCGCAAGCAAAATCAAGCAGTATCAAAACCACGAACTTTTGCAAGGGCATGCAGCCAACAAACACCTAGTATTGATTGAGTTAATACAAAATGGAAAAGTATTGTCGCAAGACGAACTCTATTTCGTAGCGGCGAAAGACCAAGCATTGCCACGACCGACGATACAGCAGCGCTGGAAAAAGCTCGGAGATCATGTCGTGCTGATTTTGAAAAGCAAGGAACTAACTCGTATGCTTGAAGTGGATTTCGGCAAACTGGAGACTAAGCTTTCAGATAATTTTGTGACGCTCCTTCCGGGACAAAGTATGAAAATTCGCGTCGCTAGCAAAGCTGATTTGTCGCAGTTAAAACAAGCATTGCACTTCCGTTTCTTAAACCCGCAATAAGCACTCAGCAATCCTCATTTTTGAGTGATATTAGTAAGTCCATAACTCCGGAAAACCACATTCCTTCTCGCCAGACTAGTCAGGTATCCGATTAGTTAGTAGCATCGAGCGGGACGAGTGGTTTGACGGAGATAAGTAGTGTCGCAGCTAGATAATAATCAAAAAAATTTAGGCCAGCATCAACACGATGATCTGGCACTTTTGCCTTTAGAACTCGCTTTGGCATTGCCAGCACGGTTCTATTCCGATCCAGATATTTTGGTGCAAGAGCAAGCGCAGGTCTTCGCTAAAAGTTGGCAATTAGCTGGCCATACTGGTGACTTGCAAGCGGTGGGTGATCATATCGTGTGTGAGATCGCTTCTAAGCCGATACTGATCGTACGTGGAGTCGATCACGAGTTACGTGCTTTCTATAATGTCTGCAAACATCGCGCTGGTCCGATCGCGACCGGCAAAGGGCGTGCTGCTAAATCTCTACAATGTGCCTATCACGGTTGGACTTATGCTTTAGACGGTCAATTACGTAGTGCCACTGAAATGCAAGGCGCGCAGAGCTTTCAAACTTCCGATATCCGCTTAAGCGCCGTGCGTGTGAAAGAATGGAACGGCTTAGTGTTTGTCGCATTAAGTGACGAGGTCCCAGCGTTTGAAGAGGTCTATGGCGGCATCGCGGAGCGCATTCTGCCGCATGATTTATCGACCATGCATTTCGCCAAGCGCGACACCTATGAGCTCGCCTGCAATTGGAAAGTCTATGTCGATAACTTCTTAGAAGGCTACCATTTACCTTACGTGCATCCAGGTTTGTCTAAGGTGCTCGATTATCGTGTTTATGATACCGAGTTATTCCCCTGGTACTCGCTTCAACATTCTCCTTTACGCAATAATGAAGGCATCTATGGTGATGGTCATGCCTTTTATTACTTCATCTACCCCAACATCATGCTCAATATCACGCCAGGGCGTTTGCAAACCAATCGTATTCTGCCTGTAGGTCATGATCGCTGTATCGTCGAATTTGATTATTACTATACCGATGACCCTGAGGTGCAGGCCCGGGTAGCGAGTGAGCAAGCCTTTAGCGACGAGATTCAAGCCGAAGACATTGGGATTTGTGAGCAAGTGCAGAAGGGCTTGAATTCAGGCGTCTACACGGCAGGTCGCCTCAATCCAAAACGGGAAAGTGGTGTGTGGCATTTCCACAATCTCTTGCGCCAAGCTTATGCATTGCGTCCCTAGTTTATCTTGAGTCTTATCGCGGTATTGCCTAGTACCTAGTCGTTCAACACTAAAGGAAGCACATGTCATCGGATTCAACGCAAGCGAAACCTTTAGGCTTTTGGATGTGCACTGCGCTCATTGTCGGCAATGTGATCGGCATGGGCATTTTTATGCTGCCGGCTTCGCTTGCTCCCTATGGCTGGAATGCTTTTCTTGGTTGGGGCATCACGCTGGTAGGTTGCGTGATGATCGCGCAAGTATTCGCTAACTTGGCGCGTGCTTTCCCCGAAGACGATGGTCCTTACGCGTACATGAAACGCGCTTTTGGCAATGGCATTACTTTCTTTGTGATGTGGTGTTATTGGGTGTCGATTTGGATTACCAATGCCACGGTAGCGATCGGTGTTGTTGGTTACTTGAGTAGTTTGCTGCCCGTATTGAACCAAGAAGCGTGGTACGCACCTGCTGCCGCCTTGGCTCTCATCTGGTTCTTTGTTTTCATTAGCTTACGTGGTGCGCGTGCTTCTGGGCATGTGCAGATGTTAACCACCGTGCTGAAACTTCTGCCCATGCTTGGGGTTTTAGTCTTGGGTGCTTACGTTTTGCTATTCGATCCACAATTATTTAAGGCGAATTTGCCCACCGTCGCTTTGTCGATCGAAGGAACGACCGCAGCGGCGACTATCGCCATGTTTGCGATGCTCGGTGTAGAGAGTGCGACGGTACCCGCGGGCAAAGTGCAAGACCCGGCACGTACGATTCCCCGTGCAACGATGTTCGGTACGCTCTTGGCGGCAGCTATCTACATTGGTGTCTCGGCGATTCCATTACTCTTGATGCCAGCAAAAGAATTGGCGCAATCGAGTGCGCCATTTGTCGATTTATTTCAGCGTTATGTGCCGGGCAATGTCGGGGTTTGGGTAGCTTTGTTTGTGGTCATTAGTGGTCTCGGTGCACTCAATGGCTGGACCTTACTGGCAGGTGAAATGACAGCTTCGCTCGCCAAGCATGGCGTCTTCCCCGCAAAACTAGAACAGCATAATCGTCATGCTGCACCAGCCTTAGCGTTATGGTTAACCGGTGCTTTAGCCAGCGCGATGATCGTCATGAACTATAGCCGCAGCTTAGCGCAGGGTTTTACTTTCTTGAGCGTGATGGTCACCGCCGCGAATATGCCCTTGTATTTGATGGGAGCGATCGGTCTCTTTTTGCTGTGGAAGCGTAAGCAAGTGGCGGTTGGTAACGGCAGCCTCTGGCTTCGAATCAGCGCCGTGCTTGCCGCGGTTTATGTGGTCTGGGCCTTCATTGGCATCGGCAGTGAATCTCTACTGTGGGTCAGTGTTCTTGGTGCGGTTGGTTTGCCTGTGTATTGGGGGACGCGTTGGTGGCGGCGGAAGACTGCCACTAGTTGAAAGATCGCGATGACTTCAATTGACTCTTCAAATAGTTTCTATGTAAGGACCTATTCTTGAAGTTCGTACGAGTTTGGTATTGCATTTAAATGAAGCGGTGGTGAAATTCGTAGCGTTTACCAGGGCTCAGTCAGCCGTCGGAAGCAAATTTTCCGCAAGATTGGGGAACACTATCCTTGGACCATCTTATCAAAAGAAATTCAGCACCAAGCAATTTTCGTTTCTCTGCATCTTCAATACGCTCGATAGTAAATAGTCTGAGACTAGCTTCGTATACCGGCGTATAGTTCGCGCTTTGAAATGCAGCTGCAATTACGCGACTCGGTACTTCATCACCCTCAAGAATTCGATCAATCTGAATTTCCCAATGTGACCACCCCCCAAAGCAGACAGAATCTTTAGGGCATGGCACATGAATTTTTTCAATCGACTTTTGTTTCAGTGAACGCCCACAAAACTTTGTTTCCAAAGCTTCGGCGTTCCCGATGCAAACAGAGAGCAATAGGAGAATGCTTAGTTTAGATTTTAATTTCGGCAACATTAAGATTCGAAAACTAAGTAGCAATAAATTTCGCATTCAACACCTGCCCAGACACCTTCACCTGAATCAAGCGATCAATATTCGGATGCTTACCAGGAAAGGCCAGAGCATCCGCCGTATGTTCCGCATACAGTTCCAAACCTTTGATCGCAGCATCAACAGTGATCCCTGAAAACTCCTGCAGCAAGGCATGGTAGACACGCACACTGCCAGCAGAGCCAGGTTTGTTTTCAATGCGGGCGATAGCATTAGTCTGGTCGTTCGAAGCATATAACTCAATCGCTGCTAGGTGATCGATGCTTGGCAAGCTGGCTAGGATTTCGCTGAATTGCATAGTGTTCCTCAAGAAATAATGTTGGTATTGCTGTAGAAATGACTCTAGTGGTGAGAAGCCTACAGTTGATGTAGTCGGTATTTTACCTCTCTACCATCGGTATTGCTGAGCAGTACTAAACCACAATCGAAAAAAAATTGAAGAATGCTGTCAACAGATTTTCAATTGATGGCGTTGTGGAAGGGCGTAGTACTTCTCTACGATTGGATTTCAGCTCTAAAGATAGTCCAAGTTTGCTTCACTTTTATCTTACTTAATAGGAATGATCATGAAACTCATCAACAAATTAATGTTGTCTGCCGCTGTTGCAACGATCGCTATGGGTTCTGCAATGGCACAAGCGCCAGCAGCAAAAGTCGAAGCCGCTGCTGCCAGCGCTGCATCGAAAGCTGCTGTTGCTAAACCAGCTGAAAAAGCTGCAGCCTCTGCTGCTAGCTCTGCAACTGCAACAAGCCCTCGCGATGTAGCGACAGGCCAAGCGTCTGGCAAACGTGCAGCAAGTGCGCCAAAAGCAGAAGCAGCAGCATCCGCCGCATCTGCAGCTGCAACGAAGAAATAAGATTTTGAAGTAAAACAGCCACACTAAAGATATCGTTTAGTTTGGTGAGTAGTAAAAGAAAACGACACTTGTACCGGCAGGTGTCGTTTTTTTATTGGTCAATTTAATTACGGCTTAGTCGATTTATCACAGGCAGTGTTTGCAAAACTTTCGTCATAGCTGGAGTTAAAGCAATTAACGAAGCGCAGTAATACTTTGCTATTCATGGTATTGCGCTGGCCGCCCTTGTTGATTAGGTTTGCTAAAGATTGCTCGAGAAGCGAGCGGTTTTTTTGAATAAATGCCCAAGAACCTATGACGTAGCTATTCCAATCAAAATTATCTGCTGATGCCTCAATCTCTTTGCCGGTCAGAGTCGCCAGCATTAACGGAGCCGCTTCTTTTTCTTTTCCCGCGCTTGCTAAGAATTGCGCCATATGCCAAGTGATAATGGCACGCTCCCGTGTTGTGAGATTCAGGTTCATCGATAGATATCGTTCGCTCACTTCAGCCGCTGACAAATAACACTTCAATTCTCCCAATACACGTGAAGTCTTAGGTTTCGAGCCTGTTTGATCAAATTCGCTGAAGCTAAGCTTCGCGTTCTCCTCAAAATCGTTTTTATTCACCTCACATTGAGATTTTGCATGTGCAAAGTTCGTAAGTGAAAGTGTGACGAGAAAGATTAACGGTGCCAATATTTTCATTGTTTATTCAATCCATTTTTAAGCTTGCTCCAATATTGAAGTTTGCTGTCGAACGAGAGGGTGTAGGCGGGGCTGCTTGACGGCAGTTGCAGGATGCTAAATTCTTCGCGTCTTCGCTCAAGAATTTTGAGGCCAAGTTTCGCTGCGGTGCCACCATTGAAGGCGATTGTCTTTAGGGCGGGCAAACTGTCGACTAAGCCTAGTAAATCATTGCCCTCGGCTTGTTTGAGTTGGCTGTCTAGACTGCCTTGACGCTTGGCGTGGGCCACTACATCCCATAATCCAATACGATGCATCAACAAAGTTTGTAGACGTTGTTCGTACGTTTGATGAATCAGCTCGACACCCAACACTTCTGACAATAAATGCCAAAACCGATTTTGCGGATGTGCATAGTATTGCTGCTGCGCCAGCGATGCATCACCCGGTAAACTTCCGAGGATGAGTATTTCTGTATGTCTATCAACGACAGGTGGGAAGCAGTGTTTGCTATTCATCTGAAACTGCCGTGAACACCGCAACTCATACGGCTTTATTCGGCATTAAAATTGCGAGCAATTCTGGGCGGATCACACGTAACATAAAGAACCAACAGATCGGCAAAAGAGCAAATCCTAAGATTAAGGAGGCGACAAACATGACATTGTTTGAAGTGCCAAGCCTCGCAGCGAGTTCATCGCCAAAGAATAGGTAGATAAAAAACGGAATCTCATAAACGAGCAAAAGCAAGACGAAGAACCAATTGCGTTTATCTTTGAAAGGAATGTTTTTCACCGCCGAAGCGGTGATGGCGTTTGATGTTCCTGCATCGACGGCGCTCATCTCTGGAATAGCGCGGCAGACAACGGTGCGGTGAAAAAAATCAATAAGTGACACTGAAATTCCCTTTTGCTAGATGAGCAAATGCTTGGTTAGGCGACTGCGACTATTTTATGAATATTTGCGAAAAATGCAATATCAGCACCTACCCATAGCTTGATGATACTGATCGAGCTATGGGCAGAAATGATTGACTCGCTTAATGACTTACTTGTATTAGTTCAGACTCGATCTGACACATCGACTTGAAAAGATGAGAGTTACCGGTTTAGATATGGGTGTCGAATCCTACTAAACCAAAGAAAGGTAACTCT
>CANHZI010000173.1 GCA_947464955.1 Oxalobacteraceae bacterium | reverse complement strand
TGCTCTAGCTTACTGGCAAGTGCCTTCCCAATTTGTTGATTAAGTTCTTGCCACGCTTTCGCTGTGCTGAGGCCATTCTCTAAATACGCGGCGCTGCTGGTTTGATTCAGCGTGTTCAGTATTTCGTTCTTGGTCCGTTCGAGAAAAGCATGATTCTCGCTGAACAGTTTGTCATTCTGCTGCAGAATACTGGCCAAACTGGGATCTATCGTTTGTGCTGACTGCAGCTGTGTTTGGAGTTTTGGTAAGTCGCGTTGCATCAAAAGCACGTTGACGTTGATCAAGACATCGTCATTGGCTTCCATTAAACCGGTGTCGATATAGGGGGCGCCGCGAGCGGCGATCTCTGTAATGCTCCCATGCATTTCGGGAATGGTTTTGGTGAATAAGCCAATTAAGTAGTAGGTGTTAACTTCGGGGTCAAGACTCAAGCGTTTTTCATTTGCGATCTTGGTTCGCAGCTTATTGAGCGTCTCTAAGTAGGCGCTGAGGCTGAGATAGTAATCTCGCGCTTTGGTCTGAGGCATTGCATTTTTTAATGATTGCCAGCGGGTTTTGATATTGCCTAGCTCTTGTCTCAACTCTTGCATTGAGCTAAGACTACTGAGCGCCTCAACCTCGTTCAAGTGCTGATCAATGTTGGCAAGAATTTTGTCGTGTTTTTCTTTCGCGGCTTGGTTACCAGCGAAGCTTAGGTTTTGCCACGCACGATACTCTTCTACACTGTTTTGTAATTCAAGTAGGCGACCTAAAGTCTTCACGCCACTCTGCTCTTCAACAACAAAATAAATGGCCTTGTTTAATTCCTGAATCAAGAGGCCTGTGACTAAACAAGTTGGGATCGCGAACAACAGTGAAACGACTAAGAACTTTGGTAGGAGGCGGAAGCGACGCATTAAGCTGACGCCGGGCTGGAAAAGGATCTGCATCACTACCTCGACAGTTGATGTGCGGAAAGAATTTAGACTTTACGCAGCATTTATGACTGGAATGTGACAGCAAATAGTCTTGGTTCAGATTGACTCAGAACGGTGTCGATCGTGCGCTAATCCTTACGCTTAGCGGGTTCGAGGCTACAAGAAAGAACTTCCGCACCAAAAAAGTCAGCTTGTAAGTGGAAGGTCTTGAGTATGCGCTGACGACCGACGGCGTCGGCGGGCAGTGAGAAACTGACGTGCAATACATCTTTATCCAAAGCCAGGTTGAGACCGCTCGTGCGCTGTGGCATTGCTTCGGATGATTCGGACGGTTCAGGCGTAGCCGCAATTAACCCCAGCTTTTGCATCTCAAGAACGACGGCTGAGAGAGGGATGGTGACACAATCATGCGGCTCCAACCAGCGCTTATTGCCAGTTGCGGTGCTAACGATACCGCCCGTCAATTCAACTGCGGAGTCCGAGATGCGCTCGTAATGAAACGCTTCCCAATCAGCAAGACCACGTTGGCGTTTCGCGATGTCGGCCATTATTTGAGCGACTTGGCCACCGTGTGCCACCATGCCGACAGGTAACATTTCTGAGAAATCGAACATAGGTTTTCCTGAATCTGTGATGTTGAAGCCAAAGGTTTTGAAAATTTGTCGCTAGAAGAGCGATAAATCGATGGTGCCGACAAGGCTTAGCGCGTGAAACTTGTTGAATTTTACGTGCAATCGCGAAATCACAGGTAAAATTCGCCATCGGTTTTAAACGATTAATTTTTTGTCTTTTTGTATTTTAGCTGCCAGCGCTTAGTTGTGATGGCGAATGATCATAGTAAAACTTAAAGGGAATACCAAGATGTTGATTAAATCTCGTGTCGTCATCGGAAGCGCTATCGCTTTATTGGCATTAACAGCGTGCAATAAGAGCGGCGACAAAGCGGCTGAAGGTGTAGAAAGCGTTGTTGCAGCGACGGTCAATGGCCAACCAATTAGCAAAAAACAACTTGATCTGATCGTGAAGCAACAAACTTCACAAGGCATGCCTGACACACCAGAATTGCGCAAGATGATTATTGATAATCTCGCTTTGGAACACATCGTTGCACAAGAAGCGATTAAAAAAGGTTTGGATAAAAAAGGCGAAACTGCTGACCAAATCGAAATGGCGAGAATGAGCATTTTGGCGCAAGGATTCGTCGAAGATTACATGAAATCCAATCCTGTCACGGACGCCATGTTGACTGCTGAGTACGACAAAATGAAAACTACAGTGGGCGGCAATGAATTCTTAGCGCGTCACATTTTGGTTGAAAAAGAAGATGAAGCAAAAGCGATCATCGCTAAATTGCAGAAAGATCCTAAGCAATTCGCAGCGTTGGCGAAGGCACAGTCTAAAGATCCAGGTTCTAAAGACCGTGGTGGTGACTTGGGTTGGTTTGATCCACGTGGCATGGTGCCAGAATTTAGCGCTGCTACCGCCAAATTGGAAAAAGGTAAATTCACATTAGAGCCAGTTAAATCACAATTTGGTTTCCACGTGATTATGCTCGAAGATTCTCGCGCTAAACCAGTGCCAACTTTGGAACAACTTAAGCCACGTTTAACACAACAGGTACAACAACAAAACTTGAAGAAGTTGTTGGATGACTTGAAAGCAAAAGCGAAGATCGAAGTGGTTGGCGCATCTGCTCCAGCAGCTTCTGCATCAGCGCCAGCGATGTCAGTTGCTCCAGCATCTGCACCAGCTGCTGATAAACACTAATATTTTTGCTGCCGAGTGCAGTAAAAATAGCCAGTAAAAATAGCTACTAAAAAAGCCGTCTGATGAAAGATCAGACGGCTTTTTTTTGGACCACAAATTAGTGCAAGTTCATTCAGCGCGAATCACGCGCGGCGCATAATTTTGAATTAAGTCCTGACTAAAGTTCTTGACGTAAAACTCTAAGGCGTCAATGTCTTTGCCTATATTTTGTCGCTGAATACCATTTTTAAATAGCGTAAAACCATCGCCGCCCTCGGCGAGGAAACTATTCACAATCACGGTGTACAGACGGTCTTTGACCAATGGTTGACCGTGTAAGCGCACATCGCTAATACGTTCAGCTTCGTTCGGACTTGCTTTCCAATGGTAACTAAAGCCGGAAGACACAAAAAGTTTTTTGGGATCAGTTAGCGCACGGCCCGTCCATTGCTGTTGCAGCACTTTAATGATTTGCTCGCCTGTCAGTTGCATGCGCGTGATGTCATTACCAAAAGGCTGTACTGCAAATAGATCGCCATAAGTAATCGTCAAAGGTGCGGGACGTTTGCCACTTGGGAGGTCATTGCGGATACTACCTGAATTCATTATCGCAATATCGGCTGGGCCTTTGGTTTGCGCGTATTTCAATTGACCGTCAACAGCGACGTTTCCTAATAAGCTGTCCCAAGTCTTTGGTAAGTATTGGCGATTCAGTGCTTTCGAGATTTGAGCGATAGGACGCGATTGCACTGCATTCGTCAATTCGACGACTTTATCGATCAATTCTTGCGCCACTGGATCCGGCGTAATCTTCTCTTGATTGATCAGGTGGTTGACCGCAGTCGATGAGATTACGCGCTTTTGTAAGCGATCGATTTTTAAAGTGGTTTCAGTAAAATAGGCGCCGTAACTACGCGCCTGTACCAGCAATCGTCCGCCAATTTTGCACGTGTAAGCTTGGTGCGTATGACCGGAAATTACCATGGTAACAGCAGGATCGAGCTTCGGCATCATATCGACCATGGGGCCACGTAAGCCCTCGCACTGGTAACTCGGATCATTCGCAGCACCGCGATAATTCGCTCCTTCGTGTATCAGAACAATAATCGCTGCGACGTCTTGTTTTTGTATTTCAGGTACAAAGCTGTTAATCGCTTTGGCTTCATCTTCGAAAATCAAATCTTTCACGCCGTCGCCAGCCACCAGATGGGTCGTATCAACTGTTAGCGCACCGATGATCGCCACGCGCACATCACCCACTTGGCGAATGATATAGGGCTTGACCCAAGGCTTACCCGTTTGCTTGTCGATGACATTCGCAGCGAGGTATTCGAATTGGGCACCACGGAATGATGGGTAGTTGCACCCTTTCGTGTCACAAATGCCGCGAATTTTTTGCATCAAAGCGGGGCTGCCAATATCAAACTCGTGATTGCCGAGCGAAGTGGCGGTTAAATCAAGTTGATTCAGTGCTTCGAAAACGGGCTCGTCTTTGAGAAGGGCTGACCCGATCGGAGTTGCTCCAATCATATCGCCAGCACCCAGTACCAGACTATTGGGCTTTTGTTTACGTGCTGCTTTGATTGCACTGCTTAAATAGGCATAGCCACCCGCGGGGATAGTGCCGCCGTCTTTACCATCTTCGCTGACCATCACCGGGACCGGATTGCTCGCTTGCAGATGTCCATGGAGATCATTGATGCTGAAAATACTGATCTCGCTGATCTGTTGATCTGTGCTCGATGTTGCTTTCAGAATCGGTTGGCTATTTGAACAGGCGCTCAGCAGAACAGCCGCGATTACGCCACATAGCAAACGTCGTTTCATATTGGGTCCTTAAAAAAGCAAAAATCTGCGACAGCACATTGAGGCTGTCGCAGATTTGTTTTCAGATATCTAAACGCTGAAGTTTAGAAGTCTGCGCTGAGTGTCACAGAGGTCAAACGTGGTGCGCCCATGTAGTAGAACACAGTGCTTGCACCGAAACTACCAACAGGTTTAGCGTTTGTGATCGAGTTCGAAGACGCATTGCGATATTTCTCATTGAGCAAATTGCTGATACTCAAACGCAAAGTCAACTTCTTGTACAAATCGCTCTTAGGGAACTGATAACCAGCGTCCAAACCAAGCAGAGTGTAGGATGGAACGAGTTCGTCATTCATCATAGTTGCTTGCTGTTCGCTTGTGTACTTCGCTTTCAAACGTGTGTACCAGTTGGCTTGTTCGTAGCTGACAGATAAACCGTACTTCCACTCTGGCGTATTTGGCAGTTGTTTTCCAATGATTGGCAAAGTGATGACTTGACGTGTTGGTGAAGTGACCAGGAATTGCATGTTGTCACGGAATTCGCTCTTCGCATAACCAACGGAGCCATAGAAAGACCAGCCATTGATAGGTTTGTTACCAGCTTCGATTTCGAAACCTTGTGTTTTTACTTTACCGACGTTCATCAAGCTACGAGTATCGGTTACAGGGTTGTAAGCGGTTGCTTGACGATCACGGAAATCGACAGTGTACAAAGTGACTTGTGATGTCAATTTATCGCTTTGCAAACGGTAGCCAAGGTCAAGGTTGTAGGAAGTTTCGGACTTCACGTCGTTACCTAAAACTGGTGCACCATTCACAATCGGCAAAGCGGAGTACACGAAGTTTGGAGGTGCCTTCATGTTTTTCGCCAAGCTTGCGAACAATTGGTTGTTGTAGTCGATCTGGTAGCGTGCGCCCAATTGCGGTAACACTTCTGTGTACTCACGAGAGATACTGTAAGTAGTGCCAGCGCTTTCGTTTGCGTAGTTTGTAAAGTCGCGCTTCATGGTTGGTACACGAACACCAACGTTAATCAACACTTTCTCGTCCAAGAAGCTCATGGTGTCTTGTGCAAAGAATTGATACGCAGTGCTGATCGTGCGCCAATTGCGAGATTGGAACAAAGAGCCGTCTGGACGTTTGATACGGTCAGATTCCAACCAGTAGTCGGCTGCGATACCGTTTGCATCAACTGGAACCATAGGACCAAATTGTTCGTGCGTTGCACGCTCTGCCCAGAAACCACCGAGTAAAGTGTGGTTGCTCCATTGATGAGCGATAGAAGCCGTAATACCAGGACGGTTAGTGCGAGTCACGCTGCTGTTTGCAACGATGACGCGGTCCAATGTATCGCCGTCACCATTCAAGTCAACCGCCGCAGTGTTTTTGCCAGTTGCAGTATTCAAGAATGCGTTTTCTGCTTGCAAACGTTGTTGGTTGCCGCCTGTGCCATAACCGAACCAGTAGTAAGGAACGATACGAACATCCGTGTTTTCGCCGATGCGGAATTTACCAACGACAGACGCGATTGCGTTTTCGAATGGGTTTTTAGACAAATTGAAGTAAGAGTCTGCAAAAGCCACGCTAGGATCGTTGTCTGCTTTACCCTTAGTTGGTGTTACATGACCTTGGAACTTAGATGCAAAGTCATAGTAGTAGCCGAACTTATTCAAATCAGCCAAGCTGAACGTTGCGAAGTTATTATTGATCGCGCGGTTGTATAACAAAGTTGCGTTGATGGAGTTGAAACGGTCGAAGTCGAGACGGTAGCCGAGATCGACGTGATCACGCATCGCGCGGCCTTCGCCTTTCCATTTGCGTACGTTCGCATCGGAAACGGAGATGAAGAAACGGGAACGGCCGTCAGACCACAAGCCTGTGTCGTAGCGTACAAACGTTTTACGCAAGTTCAAACCACCGACGGTTTGCATGACACGTGTACGTTGAGTTTTGGATGGATCGCAAGTTGTAATACCGAAGTTACCACCAGTCGCACCAATTTGTGGGGAGTCTACGTCTGTAGAACCTTGTGTCACGAACTGTGTGCACGTGTTTTCTTGGTCAACGAATTCTTGTGGGTAAACTGCGAAGTTACCAGAGTCATTAACTGGCACGCCGTTAATTGTTGCACCAATTTGGTCACTGTTGAAACCACGGAGTGTCAAACCACCACCAAACAAACCAGAAGCATCATGGTTGTAGCTGTTGACTGCAGGCATCAATTCCAACGCTTCATACGCATTGCCTGTTGGACGTTGTTTCGCCAATTCTTCTGCAGTGATCGTACTACGTGCTTTTGGTGCATTTTCTTCGACCATCAAACCCATACCCACTTTTTTACCAGTGATCGTGATTTGAGTCGCGCTGATTGGTTCAGTTGGTTCAGATGATTGCTTCTGCGTCGTTGATTGCGCGAAAGCTGCGCCGCTCAAGCAAGCGAGTTGACATGCCATTGCGATGACGCTTAGACGGTAAGTTGTGCTCACCGCTTTAGATTGATGTTTCATTTCCCACTCCATATCCAAGTGATTTTTGTAAAATTAAATGCTCAAATTTTTGAGAACAGTGGAGTTTGCCGCCAGATTGTGACAGTCTGGTGACAAAGCGTTTTCATTGTTGTGTCAGACCGCGAGTTTAGCACAGGCGATATACCCACTTTCAAAGTGCTTTGACGCTGAAAAGAGGTGTTTGATACTAATTTCGCAGGAGAACTGGTATCTGGTAGACGGAAGGAATGTCATAAATTGCCGCATTGCAGCAATTAGAGTTAACCCTCTAATTTTGTTGTTTTTGACGGATGCGCCAAATTTAATTATCTTTTTTTAAAGATTTTTGAAGATCTATTAGATCTAGACGCAAACTAAGCGAATTGCTTTGAGGTACTGGTATGCCGCGAGCGCGCTGGTTTTTTTTGTGAGGTAGAGGGCCTAATTCACAATGCGCATTGCCCTTGGATGTAGGGCAATGCGCGCCTGACTGACTATTTTCCAGCTTAGAATTTCTTTGATTTCGTCGCTTTTGATGGTGCTTTGACGTTCTCAAAACGACTGCTACTACCGCCACGTGCAGTCACTGGTTTTTTAGTGCGTGGTGCATCTGATTTACGATCTTTTTCGGCTACACGTCGATTGCCACCAGTGACGCGCTCTTTCAAGGCCAGCGGTGTGTTTGAGTGCGCATTCACCAGCAAACTGCTACTACCGATTTCTTTCATGTCTAGTTTCTTGCCGCCAACCCAAACCGTTTTTAGATGCGACAAGATTTCTTTTGGCATGCCAACCGGCAAATCGACAGTTGAGTAGTCATCGAACAAGCCAATGTGTCCAATCAGTTTGGCGTCGAGGCCCGCTTCGTTGGCGATGGCACCGACGATGTTACCCGGGGTGATGCCGTTTTGTTTGCCGACTTCGATACGGAAAGTTTGCATAGGAATCGCGACCTTGCCTTTAACTTCATCGCGCTTCTTCTCTTTACGGGCTGGTGCAGCCACCTCAGCGGCGATCTCTTCTTTGCTAGTGGCCGCCCGTTGTACAACTTGATCTAGGCGCGTCGTGCTTGGCGCACGTTCACTGCGATCACTACGCTCGGCGCGCTCAGTGCGCTCGCGAGTCGGTTTCGCGCGAGATTCAGTGCGCGGCGCTTCGTCTTGGCCAGCAGCACCTTCAGCACGAATATTCAGCGTTTGGCCGGCGACCCGAACGGATTTCAGGTGGGCCAACATATCTTTTGGCAAATCATCTGGCAGATCCAAGACGGTATAGTCGTCATAAATATCGATGCGACCGATAAATTTCGATTCAATATTGGCTTCATTGGCAATCGCGCCAACGATGTTGCCTGGCTTGACGCCATGATCGTGTCCGACCGCGATGCGGAAGGTTTGCATGCCAGGCTCTGCCGTACGAGGGCTGTGTTCGCGACGTGGGCCGCGGCTTTCGCGATCCGCAAAACGGTCGCCACGCGCTGGACGTTCACCACGGTTGTCACGGCCGAACTCGCGTCCGCCATCACGTCCACCATCGCGGCCGCTGTCGTTGCGCCAACTGTCGTCCGTTTTCACTTCGCGTTTATTCTTGTCGAGTAGGAGAGGCTCGTCGCCACGCGCCATCTTTGCCAGTGCTGCCGCGATTTCGATGGCAGGAACATTGTGTTCTTGCTCGTACGCTTCGATTACCGATAAGAATTGTTCGAGTTCGCCTTGTGCCAGTGTCTCAGAGATTTGATCTTTAAAGCGGGAGATACGAACATTATTGACCGCTTGAATGGTCGGTAACTCTAATGGTGATACTGGCTGACGCGTCGCGCGCTCGATCGCCTTCAATAGATTTTTCTCACGTGGCGTGATGAATAAAATCGCTTCACCACTGCGGCCTGCACGGCCAGTACGACCAATGCGATGTGTATAGCTTTCTGGATCATACGGTACGTCATAGTTAACCACGTGGCTAATACGTTCCACATCCAAGCCACGCGCCGCGACGTCGGTTGCGACTAAGATGTCGATCTTGCCGTCTTTCAGTTGCTGAATCG
>CANHZI010000172.1 GCA_947464955.1 Oxalobacteraceae bacterium | reverse complement strand
TCACTACTATAATAACGACCGAATCAAGTTAAAACTAAAAGGGCTGAGTCCTGTTCAATACAGAAATCAGCCCTCCTATGCATAACTAACAAACTGTCCAACTATTTGGGGTCAGTTCACGCAGCTCGCTTTTACTATTATCGCTATTCTAGGATGAACTACCCCAACTTCACCTGCCCCACAGTCTCACCCGGTATTAACACCGGTTGCCACAACACTTGCAATTGTTCTGGCGGTGTTCCCGCTTGCAGTGACAGCAGCATCTCTATCATCTTCGCGCCTGCTAAGTCGGGGTGTGGTTGGTCGATGGTGGTGACGTGGTAGCCCGCGAGCGAATCTTCCATTTTGCCCCAGACGATGATGGACGTGTCTTGACCGATTTTGACACCCGCATCGAGTAAGGCGCGCATGGCGCCCACGCCTGACATGTGGTTGTCGACGATGACCGCGCTTGGTGGTGTATCGCTGGCTAAAATCTTTTGCATGGCGAGATAGCCGCTGCGTCTGTCGTTGGTATTTTCAATTAAGTGGTTTTGCTTGCATTCAACCGCTGCACGACAACAAAGCAATTCTTTTTTCTCTCAATATGTACTTGAAGTAAACTACATTGCAGCCAGCATCAAACGCTGCACCTGGCATAGATTCCTCATTCACTATTTGAATAGAACCTTTTTCTGCGGTTCTAATGAATACTCCCAAAACGATCTCTTCACCTGATTCCTTCTTGAAAGCATAAATTCTTTGATATTGAGTGAGATTATTGGCGCGTTGTGGCATCGAAATCGTTGCTTCAATTTTCTTAATCAGACTACGCATTTCAGCCGTTGAAGCACTTCTCGCTTGCCCATAGGCAACTTCAGCCGTTGAAGCACTTCTCGCTTGCCCATAGGCAACTCCACTTTCAAAGAGTGTAATCATAAGGAAAACTAAGGCAATAACCGATAGGCGATGCATAAATAATTTTATATTTAAGAAGCAAGAAAAAATAGTAATGTATTGCTTTTTGGAGTGAGTGTCTTTCGAATCTTCGTCACAACATCTCTGCTAACTAGCGTTTTCCGTGCAAATCATTTTCTGAATTAAATGTCTGCTGATTATCCACTCACGCTCATCTCGACGAAGGTGATAAAGGTGATGTCCTGGTCTTGATTCCAACCCATCTATGTCCCAGCAAAATAGAAAGTAATCGTATGAATAGGTTTCTTATGATATGTACGATTTTCGGGATCAAAGTAGCCACTGCCAACACGAATCGTATAACTGCCTCGTTTCACTAGCTGATATGACTCTTTCAAATCAATTATCTCTTCAAATCTTTCACCCTTCATTATTTTTTTGTGATCCGAAAGTTCGAGCACGGGAAAATCAACAATAGGACCACGCTCACGAAGCTCAACTCCCCGTGCATCCTTGATCTCCAATAACCGTTTCCAAGGCGGAAAATACATTGCCCGTTCAGATTGGTTTAATGTCGTTATAACCAAACATATACTGTCGCCGCAAGAATCGATACGAAAGGTAGTTTCGAATTTAACTCCTTGCGCTCGAGCCTCTGTAATACTAAAAAACAAAAATACCAAAACTAGAAATCGAAACCGCATAACTATTTTCCCCAATGGCGAGACAACTTTACGCTCCAATACTTTGACAAAAAAAAGCGAGCCCAAGCTCGCCTTTCATTTTACCTTATGAAGTGAGACCGACTACCCCAACTTCACTTGCCCCACAGTCTCTCCCGGCACCAACACCGGTTGCCACAACACTTGCAATTGTTCTGGCGGTGTTCCCGCTTGTAGTGACAGCAGCATCTCTATCATCTTTGCGCCTGCTAAGTCGGGGTGTGGTTGGTCGATCGTGGTGACGTGGTAGCCTGCGAGTGAGTCTTCCATTTTGCCCCAGACGATGATGGACATGTCTTGACCGATTTTGACACCCGCATCGAGTAAGGCGCGCATGGCGCCTACACCTGACATGTGGTTGTCGACGATGACCGCGCTTGGTGGTGTGTCGCTGGCCAAAATCTTTTGCATGGCGAGATAGCCACTGCGTCTGTCGTTGGTATTTTCAATTAAGTGACGTGGGTCTGCTTTGAGACCGGCAGCGTCGAGTGCCTTACCGAAACTAGCGAAACGTTGGCGCGCGAAGTTCATGTCGAGCGGGGCGCTGATCAAGCCTATGCGTTGATGGCCGTGTGCCAGCAAATGTTCGACAGCGATACGCATGCCAGCTTCGTTATCGTAATCGAACCAGGCATGCGGTTCATTGATGCTGGTACGACCGTGCGCGACAAAAGGGAGACCTTGTTTCGCCAAATAAGCAATGCGTTCATCATACAAATGTGTACGACCGACGATCAGGCCATCAACACGGCGTTCTTTGACGATGTGTTCGTAAGCACGTAATTCATGCAAGGGCGAGACAGGCGCCATGATAAGGTCCATTTGGCGCGCTTCTAGGGCTTCCACCATACCACCGACGATTTGCATGAACATCGGGTCGGCTAAATCATTGGGGAACAAGGGGTGAACGATACCGATGACGTTAGTGCGACCAGAAGCAAGACTACGCGCCATAGGATTAGGGCGATATCCAAATTCTTCGGCGGCCGCTAGCACGCGTTGGCGCGTACGTTCGCTGACTTCAGGATAACCATTCAGGGCGCGACTCACCGTCGTTTCCGAGATCCCCAATTGTTGAGCAAGGCTTTTCAGGTTCATTGAAGCAATCTACCAGAATGAATTTCACAAAGCGTGCAGTGTAAAGCCTGACGCCCCCTATGACAAGGAAACCGATACTTTCCGCTGATCGGCCCCTATCTTTGCATACCCGACAACTACCACAGCACCTTCAACTGATTCTTACTACCGGCTTTTTCACTCAAACTAACCCTCAGCTCTTGTTGCTTGGCTTTCCACTCCATATTTACAGGCGCGCCATTGAGTAATACTTGTTTTGGTTGGCTGGTAATTTGATGCAACACAACAAGCGTTTGGCGTTCTTGCTTCAATGCTTGCGGTGCTGCCTTACCAAGGGTCTGCTGTACCTCAATCATCAAGGATGCCGGTTTTGCATTGCTCTGCTTGTTCCATTGCGCCTTCAGGTGGCTTAGACGATAGATTCCTTTTGTCCAAGCATCTGTCGTCAGACCATCATCTTCATAGAGTTGACGCTGGCTATTGGCAACGCTTTCATCATGGTAGTAATGCAGCTCAAGTTGGCTGCCGTCATAGAGTTGGGTGCTTTGTAACTTTGCTTGCTCAGGCACCATAGGAATAAAAGCACCAGCGCGAACAAACACAGGAATATGGCTTGCTTTCAGCTGCTCTACGCTTTGGCTTGCTGCCGCATGACGTTGGCCGGAATAGAAATTGATCCATGCGCTATCGGCTGGGAAGCGCACATTCGCCGTTTTTTGGCCCGGGTTGGTCACGGGTTGCACCAAGAAATCTTGGCCCCACAAATACGTGCTGGCGTCTTTCAAGAGCTCAGCATTACCTGGTTCAGCAAAGAAACCGGGGCGCATTAAGGGCATGCCGGTTTGGCTATTCTCAAACGCTAGCGTGTAGTTGTACGGCAAAAGGCGATAGCGCAATTCAATCGCTTGGCGCGCCAAGCCTTTGGCTTGCTCTGAACGGAAGATAGGCTCGGCTGGCACTTCTTCTTGTGCGTGCGGACGGAATACCGGTTGGAACACACCGTATTGCAACCAACGCGCATAAAGCTCGTCATCAAGATTCGCACCGGCAAACCCGCCTAAGTCTGAATGCATATAGGCCAAACCTTGCATACCCATTTGCAAGGCGATCTCGGTTTGCGAACGTAAGCCACCCCAAGAGCGATTAACGTCACCCGACCATGGAATCAAACCAAAGCGCTGCGAACCAGAAGAGCCTGCGCGCATCAAGATAAATGGACGTTGCTGTGGGAAGTCTTTGCGGTAGCCATCAGCCACCAGCTTTGCCCATTCGTGCCCATAAATATTATGGACTTCATCGGCACTCGCCCCTTCATGTTGTAGCGCGCTGGGATGCACTTCAGGCTCGCCCAAATCACCCCATACACCTGCTACACCTTGTTGTGCCAAGTCTTTATAGATATTCCAAAACCATGTACGCGCTTGCGGTTTGAAGACATCGATTAAGCCTGTGTTCCCAAAATAGAAATCATAGGTGAAAGGCTTGCCTTTGCCGTCGGTCGCCAAAATACCTTGGTCAACCGCCTCTTTCCAACGCTGCGAGGTCGTCAAAATGAAAGGCTCGGTAATCAACACGGTCTTGACGCCTTGCTGTGCAAAGTCGGCGATCATGCCGCGTGGATTTTTGAAATTGTCAGCGTCGAAGGCCAGATTGCCCATCGTGCCTTTGATGTCTTTGCCAAACCAGTACAAGTCGAAAATGATGGCATCGACTGGCATTTTTTCAGCGCGGAATTGCGCAATGACTTTACGCGCTTCCTCTTCGCTGTGATAACCAAAACGGCTGGCAAAATTACCGAAAGCCCAACGCGGTGGCAGTGGTTGTTTACCTGTGAGGCCAACATAGTTAGTCACCAATTCTTGCCAATTTTTACCAGCGATGACTTGGTAGGTTTTACGACCACCGATGGTGTCGTAGTTCAAAGAATTATTGTGCTGACTATCGAGGTCAAGATGACCGATGGCAGCATTATCGAAATGGATCGCATACAACTTCGATGAATACACCAAAGGAATGCTGTAATTCATTTGTTGTGAGCGCTCTTCGTAACCGTAATGCGCCTTGTTAAACAAAGGCAAGCGATTACCACGACGATTCATGCCAAGAGCGCGAGCACCGCCACCGTATAAAGCTTCGTTGGCGTCGAGATTAAAGCTCAAACGTTCACGATTGGGTGTTAAGTTAGGGTCTGCATCTGCTTGTTTGTCTTTGATGGTTTGGTAGCCCAGCTTTTCCGACGTCAGCAGTTTGCCTTGGTAAAAATACTTCAGCTGAAATGGAGATTTACGAATTTGCACGCTCAAGCCAGCGCTGGCGTATTCCACATACGCACCCGATTGCACAAATCGTGTTTTCAGCTTTTGCGGCACGGCGACCACAGCATGTGACTTATTCTTGATCAGATCGCTGCCTGCAGTAGCACTACTTTGCTCTTTCGGAATAAAACTGGTTTCAAAAATCTCGTTTGAGTAGGGCTTGATCACATACACGCCATCATTGGTGCGCACTTCCACGTGGTCCTTAAAACGTTTCGCAGACTCAAAACGTCGCTCGGTGTTTTGCGCATGTGCGGTCGCGCTCATCGCACACAGGCTCATGACAGCAAGACTCACCATAGATGAGGACAAAGCAGGCAAACTCAGTTTTTTCATCATACTTTTCTTTTCAAACGACATCAGATAAAAGAATCAATTGGGCAGAGCAATCGCCCACCACAATCAAAATAAATTATTTCGCGCTCAACAGCAGCACCGGAAAACCAGTGGCAAAAACTAATTTACCGTCTTTGACCACGCTCTCAGTTCCACTATAAGCGTCGTGCACACGTTGCCCTTCTTTGAATTTTCCTGCTGGGATCACGTGTTGCGGCGCTTTCGGTAAATCGAGTGCGACGATGACGTAGTCTTGTTGCGTACCCTCGTGCAAACTGCGTTCAAACACATACGGTGATGCTTGCAATTGTTGATGACGCCCCATCCCAACAGCGAGATGCGCTTGGCGAAATTGACCTAGCTTTTGCCAATGACGCAGCACATCTTGGTAATTCACGCCCGCTTGATCTGGCAATGGAGAATTGCGTTTCAGATCATCCCAATTCATCATCGAACGCAACACCGCATCGCCTTGCGCTTGTGGCTGCACTAATGAACGTGCGGTTTCATCGCCGTAATAGATCTGCGCCGCACCAGGAGCCAACAACAGTTTGTTTGCGGCTTCAAAGTTCTTTTTGCGTGCAGGGTCAAACGGTTTATCGTCGTCATGCGAACTGATGTAGCTCAACACTGAATAGTCTTTCAACTCCCCGTGCAAGATTTGATCGTAGCGCGCGAATATCGATTCATAGGCTTGCTGTGTGGTGAATTTCAAACCGAAGTTAATCATGCTGTCGAAACCATTGGCGTAGTAATTCACGCGCGTACCGCCATCCATGCGGAACTGCAATCCGTCTTGAATATCGTAGTTGTAGGCTTCTGCTGTCATGAAGAAGGCCTCGTTGCTTAACTTACGCTTTGGATGTGCTGCCTTCCATTCTTCGTAGGCAGCGCTGGCCACCTGCTTTAACTCTTTCCACACTTTGGCTTCGACATGCTTCACCGTATCAACACGGAATCCATCAATGCCATATTTTTTAATCCAATCAGCGTGCCATTTCATCAAATAGAAACGCGGCGCACGTGGGTAGCCGGTCTTCGCGAAGAACTGATCTAGCTCTTTCACTTCTTGTTCGAAGCGCCCTTCTTTCTTCCACTTGGCAACGAGCATCGGCGGCAATGCCACCGCTTGATCGCTCTCGGTCAGAAAGTCAGGTAAGTTTTTTACCAAGGTACATTTGATCGCACCATCGGCATTTTTGTAATCACATTGTGGTGAGGTACGCACCCAATCGGCAGGCCACACTGGATCTGTTTCCGTGACCGGCCCCGTGTGGTTCATCACCACATCCAGCAGGATACGCAAGCCATGTTGGTGTGCCGTCTCGACCATCTCTTTGAAATCTTGTTCGGTGCCGAGATTGGCATCGACGCGCGTAAAATCTTTAGTCCAATAGCCATGAAAACCATACGACTTGCCTGTACCTTCATCGGTACCTGCATGGATCTGCTCAACAGGCGGCGTCATCCACAGAACATTGACGCCCAGCTTATCGAAATAGCCTTCTTTGATTTTGGCCGTAATGCCTTTGAGGTCACCACCCATATAACCGCGCAATGGTGCCGCGTCGGCCTGGCGACCGTAACTTAAATCGTTACGACGATCGCCATTATTGAAACGATCGGTCAACATGAAATAAACCGTGGCATTCTTCCAATGGAAGGGTTTGGACTGTGCTTTACTGGCCGCTGGTGCAAGCGCCAATGGCTCGGCTTGCACTCCTGTATTCAAGGCGAGTGCCGCCATACAGCCTACAAGCACGGTATTGATTTTCTTCATTGAGCGCAACATGGTGAACCTTCAAGCCTTAAAAAAACGCCTCGCATGCATGTGCGAGGCTCAAGCGGTAATCTTATAACGACGAAGCGTCTACTTTTTTACTATCGTCTTTCTCAGCATCATCTTGCACGACCAAGGTCAGCAAACCTGCTAACACCATACATACGCCACCAAGCATCAAGACTTTGACAGACTGATTCGCAAAGAAGTTTTTCAAGATCGCGCCGAGCACCACACCAGCAACGATCTGTGGAATCACCACGAAGAAGTTAAACAAGCCCATGTAGTAGCCCATCTTATTCGCTGGCAAGGAACCGGCCAGAATCGCGTAAGGCATGGTCAACACACTCGCCCACGCAATACCGACACCCACCATCGGCAGTAACAACATTTCTTTTGACGTGATCGCGAAAATACTGATTAAGCTTACGCCACCGATCACCAAGCAAATCAAATGCACGAATTTACGGCTAGTGAATTTTGCTAACCATGGCAAGAGGAAAGCCGCGATTGCCGAGACACCACCATACATCGCAAACATGATACCAACCCAGTTACCCGCTTCTTGATAAGCGCTGGATTGCGCATCGGTTGCATGAAATACGCCATCGGCGATAGATGGTGTGGTATAGACCCACATCGCGAACAAAGCGACCCAAGAGAAAAACTGCACGATCGCCAATTGAATCATGGTCTTAGGCATTTTGAAGAAGCCGCCGAGAATTTCCTTAACGGCATTGAGCAAACCCTTGTTGGCTGCACGTTCTGCTTCAAACTTTGCCATGTCTTCAGGCGCATCTTCCGTACTGGTCAAGACTGTCCACAACACAGAGAGGAAATACACTGCACCACCCACATAAAACGAATACTTGACGGTATCAGGAATCGCGCCATTTACTGCATCATTGCTGACACCAAGATAGTTGGTGAATATGGTTGGTAGCAAGGAAGCGATCACACCACCGCAGCCGATGAAGAAGGTCTGCATCGCGAAACCACCGGTTTGCTGGCTGGTGTTCAATTTGTCGCCAACAAAGGCACGGAAAGGTTCCATCGATACATTAATCGATGCATCCATCAACCACAGCACAAACACTGCCATCCATAATGCACCTGAGTTTGGCATCAAGAACATCGCGATCGATGCCAGCAAGGAACCAATAAAGAAGAAAGGACGACGACGGCCCCATTTCGGATGCCAAGTATTGTCGCTGAGATAGCCAATCACTGGCTGTACTAATAAGCCAGTGATTGGTGCGGCCAACCACAAAATCGAGAGCTTATCGATGTCTGCACCGAGCGTAGCGAAAATACGGCTGGTATTGGTATTTTGCAAGGCGAAGCCAAATTGGATACCGAAAAAACCCAAACTCATATTCCATATCTGCCAAAACGACAGATTCGGCTTGCTGCTTGCACTACCTGATGCGCTACTGTTTTGCATGGTCTTCCTCTCAAAAATCCCTACGATCTGAACTACTTCTTTACTATTCCTACGTACTGCGTTGTATCAACTCACGCAGCTTATTCAATTTCGGTTGCACCATGGGCACGGTCAACATAGTGCTGCCGATGGCCATCAACAATAGTGCCGTGAACGTGGCATCAGTAATCACTGCTTTGTCTAACAAAATATTGGCGAAGATAATCATGATCAAAGCCTTAGTTTGTAGTAACCAAGCGATGATGCTGGCTTCACCTTTTTGCCATTTCAAAATACGCCCGGCAAGTTGGATGCCGACCCATTTGCCACTAATCGCCGCCGCTAACAAAGCTGCAGCGGCAATAAAGACGGTAACGCCACCCAAGGTCCAGTTTGTTTTCAAACCCGTACTCAAGAAAAATACCGGCATCATCACTAGCAACACGTGGTGACGTAAAGCATCCATCT